>DATKVN010000022.1 GCA_035530055.1 bacterium
GAAAGCAAGGTTCCGACTTATTGACTGCCCTTTCGGGCGGACTCCAGACCCTTCTCCATAAGTTGAAGCCCTGCGAGTATGGTTAATCGCTCGAACTTAGGCGAAGTTTCCAGACTAAAAAGAAGGCTTGAAAAATGATTCGTTTTGAAATTTTTGATGTGCCGCGAGTGCGGTCAATAAAAGTGATGGGAATTTCTTTGATGGAAAATCTCTTTTTCCACAATCTGTATTTCATTTCTATTTGAAATGCGTATCCATCAGAAATAATTGAATCCAGATCTATATTTTCGAGAATCTTCCTGCGATAACAGTTAAATCCGCCCGTAGAATCGGAAATCGGAAGCCCGGTTACCATCCTAACATAAATATTGGCTCCTTGACTGAGGATGAGCCTGTGGAAAGGCCAATTCTTAATTCTGCCATCCTTGATATATCGGGAGCCAATTACCAGGTCATATTCTTTTGCTTTTTCCAGAAGGTCGATTAGATACTTCGGCTGATGAGAGAAGTCAGCATCCATCGTAAATATCAAGTTGTAATTATTCTCCAGAGCGTACTTGAATCCGGTAATGTAAGCTGTTCCCAGACCAAGTTTACCCGGGCGATGAATTACAGATATTTCTGAATGCTTCCCTGCTAGCCCGTCAGCTATTCTGCCTGTGCTATCGGGGGAATTATCATCAATGATTAAGACATGGAAGTCTCTATCTAAGTTCTTTATTTCCTCTATCAGTCTTTCGATGTTTTCCCTTTCGTTATATGTGGGTATTATTATTATTGATTTCATTTATAATGCAGAACTTTGCTCTGCTGCTACATTCCTTCCTGTAGCGCTAAAGCGTAAGCTTTGCCTTCCCTGTAGGGGACGGACTCCGTGCCGTCCCTTCCTTTGGGCGACCACAGAGTGTCGCCCCTACAAGGCAGAGCTTCGCTCTGTAGCTACATTCAATTACAGTTTCTTTTTGAAATATTCTATTGTTTTCTGGAGGCCTTCTTCCAGGGAAACTCTGGGAGACCAGTTCAACAGTTTTTTTGCTCTGGTTATATCTGGTTGCCTGATTTTGGGGTCGTCTACAGGAAGGGATTTACGAATTACTTTGCTCTTACTCTTTGTTAACTTTAGGATGAGCTTAGCAAAATCATTAACGGTCATTTCTTGAGGATTCCCTAAGTTAACGGGCTTATTGATATTGGAAAGGAGAAGTTTATAGATGCCTCCCACCATATCTGAAACGTAACAGAAACTCCTGGTTTGTGTACCATCACCGAATATAGTAAGAGGGTTCCCTTCTAAAGCCTGATTAATAAATGTGGGAACGACACGACCATCCTTTCTTCTCATCCTCGAACCATAAGTGTTGAAGATTCTGGCAATCTTTGTGTCAATTTTGTGATAGTAATGATAAGCCATAGTCATCGCTTCGGCAAAACGTTTAGACTCATCGTACACGCCTCGAGGACCAACACAATTAACATTGCCCCAGTAATCTTCTTTCTGGGGGCTAACCAGAGGGTCTCCATAGACCTCAGATGAAGAGGCTAACAAAAATTTTGCTTTCTTCTCTTTTGCCAGTCCAAGCGCTTTGTGTGTCCCTAAGGAGCCTACCTTCAACGTCTGAATGGGCAGTTCTTGATAGTCTATCGGGCTGGCAGGAGAGGCAAAATGTAGTATTGCATCAAGTTTGCCTTCGATGAAGATATAATTTGTTACGTCATGGTGGATAAACTTGAACTTCTCATTTCCCATGAGATGGGTGATGTTGTCAGCATTTCCAGTGATCAAGTTATCTATGCAAATTACGTTATGTCCCTCATTTATTAAGAAATCGCATAAGTGTGACCCTAAAAATCCGGCGCCGCCTGTTACTACTATTCTCATTTCTCCTCCTAACGACAAATTGAGACCAAGCATTGATGTAGTTGGGCGACCACGGAGTGTCGCCCCTACGCGATCGCTCTGCGGCTACATTTACGGGCGACCACGGAGTGTCGCCCCTACGCGTTTTATTGGGTGACCACCCCGCTGCACGGGGTAAACTGCATGTCGCCCCTACATGGAACGGCCGATGCTTTTATAGATAAAGCCCAGAGATTTCATCTTTTCAGGCTCGAAGACGTTCCTTCCATCAACTATAATGGGAGCTTTCATCAGCCTCTTAATCTTCTTAAGGTCAAGTTTTTTAAACTCTTCCCATTCGG
>DATKVN010000023.1 GCA_035530055.1 bacterium
CTTCCCATTATCGTCTGTACTGCTTATGATACTTTCAGGAGTGACTTTGAGATATGGGCTGGACACATTGCCGATTACATTGTCAAGCCCGTAGATTTGGAAGTGTTGAAGGAGAAGATAGGAAGAATCATTGGATAGGTGAGGATATGGGAAGAATTTTTAAGACTACTGCTTTTTTGGTTTTCATTCTGGTTGGTATTTACATAGTGTTGGATATCTTTTTAGTTTTAGATAATACAGCAAAATATATCCTTCTGGCATCGCTTATCCTTCTCTTTGTGTGTAAGGATATACAGAGCCATCGTCGCAACAGGGATTTAAGAATTGCCCATCAGAAACTTAAAGACATAAGCGAAATTACGGAAGCCATACTGAGCACCATGAAACTGGAAGAGATTCTGAAACTTGTTATGCGGGACATAAGGAAAGAATTCGATTTCGACCAAGTATTCTTGTACCACCTTGAGGAAACAGAGAACAAAAAATTATTAAAGTGTATTGCCTATCCCGGGGCGGTCTCTATGAAGGGGATTAGCCGTTACAATATTTCCGTTGAGGAAACGCCGGGAATTCTCTCCCTTTCCATTAAGGAAAGGAAGCCCTATATTGTGGAAGATGCTAAGGCTGACTCGCGAGTCGAGCCTCCGATTATAAATGAACTTAAGCTCAAGAGCTTTGCTGTTATTCCCATTGTGGTTAAGAAGGGACCCCCGGGCGCCCTTATCGTCTCTCAAAGCAATCTTAAGAGAAAGATAACAGAAGATGATTTTGCTCCTCTGCTTCTTTTTGCAAACCAGGTGGGAATAGCTATTGAGAATGCAAAATTGCTTAAGGAAACTGAAGAAAAGACTATTGTAGATGAACTTACACAGGTCTATAATCAGAGACATTTTCAGCGAAGGTTACCCGAAGACATAGAGCTTACCAGAAGATACGCCCACTTTCTATCTCTGGCAATGCTGGATATCGATGATTTCAAGCATTATAACGACACTAATGGTCATCTGGCTGGAGATATGGTTCTTAAGCAACTCAGCCAGATACTTACTGGTCACCTGCGCAGGACAGATGTTCCTTTCCGATACGGAGGCGAAGAGTTTGCAGTAATTCTTCCAGCAACTAGTCGTGAAGGAGCTCTCATAATATTGGAAAAGGTTAGAAAGGAAGCAGAAAACTTCTCCTTCGAATATAGAGAGAAACAACCCGTAGGAAAAGTAACCGTTAGCATTGGGATTGCTACTTACCCTGTAGACACCAAAAATGCTCAAGATTTGGTCAACTGTGCCGATAAGGCTTTATACCGAGCTAAGGCAACCGGGAAAAACAGAACATGCTTATATAAGGATTTAGCTGAGAAAACAGGACTGAGAACTGAGAATTGAAAGAAGTAACCTGGGAAGGAGGATTTTTGTTTTGGGTGGAGAAGATTCAGCAAAATATAAAGAAGCTGAGAGAAAACTGAAACAAAAAGTTAAAGAGTTAAAAACAAGGGACCGAGTAAAGGAAGAGTTCCTTACTTTAGCCCTACATAAGCTGCGTTCTCCTCTAACACCCATTAAGGAATATGTCTCTAAAATACTGGGCGGAAAAACAGGAGATATCAACCAACAGCAGAAGAGGTATTTAGAGATTGTCCACAGACAGGTAGAACGACTCATTCGATTAGTGGAAGAACTGTCTGAACTTTCTCCGGTGAAGTCGGGGCGCTTAGGGCTCAAGAAAGAACCTATAGCTCTTCTCGATATTATTGATAAGGTTGTTCAATCCTTAAGGAGAGAAGCCGAAGACAAAGGGATTTCTCTATGTGTAGAGTTGCCAACTGGTCAACCAATTATTCGTGGCGACGAGAAAACCCTCAGGGAAGTTTTCACCAAACTCATAAAGAACTCTCTTAATGAGACTTCATCAGGTGGGAAAGTTATTTTTTCAGTTAACGGTGAACCGAAAGTTGTTGGTCAGAATAAGTTTGTAGAGATACTTTTTCCTGATACTGCAGGAGGAATAACTCAGGGAAAGAGTGGAAATAAAGAAGACGCAGGTTTAGGACTATTTATGGTTAGAAGTATTGTGGAAGCCCAGGGTGGAAAGGTTCGCTTTGAAGATGAGAGCAGGAGACTTGTTATTCTTCTACCATTTGTGGGGTAGAAAACAGAATGGGAGAGAATTATGCCAGAAAAAGTTCTTATAGTAGAGGATGAACCAGACACATTACAGCTTTTGAAAGAGAGTTTAGAGTCTGAAGGATATGAAGTCATAACCGCTATTGACGGCATAGAAGCTGAAGATAAAACGCACAGAGAAAATCCTGATATTATTATATTGGATATTTTCCTTCCCAAAAGAGATGGTTATGAAGTCTGCAGGAGGTTACGAGAAGACAAGAGTTCTTTCGGGATTCCCATCATTATGTTAACTGCCAAGGATGATTATGGAAGTAGATTAAAAGGATTCCTTCAAGGAGCCTTCGATTACGTTACTAAGCCATTTAGTACAGAAGATTTGATTAACAAGACAAGAAAGTTATTGTCCACCATAAAAAAATAGAATACCTCCACAAATATTCTCTCCTAAACCAAAGAATAATTAGTTCAAATTTTTCTTGACAGCACTATATGTAGTATGCTACCATAAACGGGCTACTTTATATTGTATGTTGGGGTGGTTATATTGAAGCATAGGAATTTGAAAAATTCCTATGCGGATTAGGGGGTTTGGGGGAAACAATCTGGTTTCCCCCAAGGGGTCGCTGGAGCGACGAATAAGGAGCTCCGTGTTAGCGACGGGCGCGAGACGGTGAGCGCCCCGGAGGACAGCGGAAAAATGCGACGAATAGGAGCATTTTGGAACGCCAGAGGGGCGAAGCCCCTATGGAAGTAACCCCGAGGGGGTTATCTTGAAGTGTCCATTTTGTGGCAACTCTGAAGGAAAAGTAATCGATTCCAGACCAGTAGAAGGAAGTTCTGTGGTCAGGAGACGCAGGGAGTGTCTTGTCTGTAAGAAGAGGTTTACTACCTTTGAGAGGATTGAAAGCATGCCTCTCATGGTTATTAAGAAGGACAAAAGACTGGAGGTTTTCGACCGCAATAAGTTGCAAGAAGGCATTCTGCGCGCCTGTCAGAAAAGGCCAATTTCACTCGATATTGTGGAGAAAATTGTTAGCGAGATTGAGGAGGAATTGCAAGATTACATAATGGAGGTTCCTTCTAAAGTAATTGGAGAGACAGTGTTGAAGAAGCTACGCAAATTGGATGAGGTAGCTTACGTGAGATTTGCTTCTGTCTATAGGCAGTTTAATGATATAGGTACATTCTTAAAAGAATTAAAAAAATTGAAGCGGAAAAATAAACATAGGGGAGTTGCCAGACAAAGCGCTGGATAGAAGAGCTAAAGCTCTGTTCTGATTAGGAAGAAGAAAGGAAGGGGATGAAGGTCAAAATTTTTGGAAAGAAAGATTGCAATATTTGCAAGGCTTCACTCAGGAAATTTCAATTCTTTCTGGACAAATGGGAATTGACCGAAAGGATTGAACTCACCTTTTACGACTTGGATACAGTGGATGGATTGACCGAGGGTTCTCTTTTGGATGCTCTGGAAGTGCCCACAATCATTCTGGAAGAAGACGGTATGGAAGTTGCCCGCTGGGAGAAGAGAGTACCGAGGTCTGACGAATTTGGGGAAATTTTTGTTTCCAAATCGTAGTGCAGGTTTTTTAAACTGCTAAAATCCTTTCAAATATTGTAGCTGCAGAGCGAAACTCTGCTTTGTAGGGGCGGCACTCCGTGGCCGCCCAATGAAAGGGACGGCACAGAGTCCGTCCCCTACAGAGAGGCTGAGGAGTCTCCTCTCCCCTTTGGGGAGAGGGTTAGGGTGAGGGGAATTGTAGTTATATTTTGGAGGCGAAGAATGATTAAGGTTCAAAAGAGGTTCTTTACTTCAGTCAGGAAAAAAGATGGCCGAATTGTGCCCTTTAATAAGGGCAAAATCGTTGAGGCTGTATTTAGGGCAGCCAGGCAAGGCGGTGGAGAGACCTGGCGGATGACTCGCAAAATAGCCGATGATGTGGAAGAGTACTTGAAGAAGAACTATCTGCAGGGTGAAACGCTGAGTATGAAGACAATCGGTGATGCTATTGAGACTGTGCTTATGGAAAGTAAACATTTACTAACTGCAAAGGCCTACAACCTTCATCGAATTGCCAGGCAGAAAATGGCACAGAAGCTTAAGGTATCAAAGAAGAAGAGGAAAAAAACCGATACCACCGACTTCGCTCTCCTGGTAGCTACCGAAACCGAAGCAGAATTGACTCCCTGGAGTAGGGATAAAATAAGTCAGGCTTTGGTCAAAGAAGCAAACATTCCCTTAAAGGTTGCCGATCGGATTGCCCACAATGTGGAGAAGAAGATAGTTGCTTCTGGTCTGAAGCAGGTGGTCACTGGTTTTATTCGAGAGTTAGTTGATAGCGAGTTACTGGAATTAGGTTATGGAAAGAAGATTAAAGAACAGACAAGCTTAGGAATCCCCACTTATGATCTGCAAGAATTGATCTTTTCCAAGAGCCTGGAGAACAGTAACATAGCTTCTCATAATCCGGAAGCAGTAAATTTGGTTATTGCTGAAACTACATTGAAACAGTATGCCCTCAACAACATTTTTTCCCGGAATTTAGCTACTGCCCATCTGAAAGGTAAAATCCACATTCACGATCTCGGCTATCCTATTAGGGTTTATTGCAGTAGCCATTCTCTCGAATATATTAAGAAGTACGGGCTGCACATGGAGAAACTGGATATCATCTCCTCGCCAGCAAAGCATGCCCGGACGCTTACCGGACATTTGAATACCTTTCTTGCTTCTATGCAGGCTTATTATGCCGGGGCTCTGGGCGTGGGTTACATAAACGTATTCTATGCTCCTTATCTGGTGGGGATGAATTCGAGAGACATCAAACAGGAAGCCCAATATCTCATCTTCTCCTTATCCCAATCGGCATTCTCCCGCGGTGGCCAGGTTCTGTTTCTGGACGCAAATGTGCACACAGGGGTTCCCAGTTACCTGAAGAAAGTTCCCGCCATCGGACCGGGAGGAGAATATACTGGAAAAACTTATGGAGACTATGAAAAGGAAGCGCAGATATTTGCCAAGGCATTGATGGATGTCTGGCGAGAAGGGGATAGTTTCGGCCATATCTTTGCCTTCCCCAAGATGGACCTGCACGTAAACGTGGATACGTTTTCCGACCCTAAACAATATGAACTATTAGAGTATGCCTGTCTCGTTGCCAGTGAGAATGGTGTTCCTTATTTTGTCTTTGACCGGGATGACGTCACTCTTTCTGCATGCTGCAGGTTACGCACTACAATCACTGATGATTATGTTATCAAGCATCCCGAGTCGATGAGATTTTGTGGATTTCAGAATGTGACCATTAACCTTCCTCAGGCAGCCTATCGGGCAGGGAGAGGCGGAATAGAAAAGGTGTTCCCGGAAATAGAGAAAGCAATGGATTTAGCAATGGAAGCACATCTTCAGAAGAAGAAATTTATCGGGGAGTTGATGAAAGAGGAAGGGTTGCCTTTGTGGGAATTAGGAAGGATTGCTCGAGATGGCAGACCCTACGTCGACTTAGAAAAAGCTACTTACATCATTGGAATTATTGGACTGAACGAATGCGTACAGTATCTGACCGGAAAAGAGTTGCATGAAGAAGAAGAAACTTACAGGTTAGGATTGAAGATAATGTCCTTTATGTATCTGAAAACAAAGGAGTATGGGAAGAAGTATGGCTTAAGAGTTGCCATGGAAGAGAGCCCTGCTGAATCTGCTGCCCGCAGGCTGGCTAAGGTGGATCTAAGGGAGTATCCACAGTCAAAAGAAGTAGTTAAAGGAGACATTGAGAAAGAAGAATTCTACTATACTAACAGTATACATTTCTCTGCCAGTGCTCCCATAAACCTGGTGGACAGGATTGTTAAGCAGAGTAAATTTCATACCTTAATTGAGAGTGGGGCAATTCTTCACGCCTTCATTGGTGAGGAGAAGCCATCTCCTGCTTCCATAATGAATTTGGTAAAGAAAACTTGGGAAGCTACTAAGGCAGCACAACTCACAATCTCGCCAGAATTTACAGTTTGCAACAAGTGCAATCAGTTGACCAGGGGATTAAAAGAGAAGTGTTCCCATTGTGGCTCCACTGAGGTATACGGAATAACCCGTATTGTGGGATACTTCAGTAGGGTTTCTAACTGGAATAAGTCCAAATTGGGTGAATTAAGCGACCGGCACAAAGGGAACTATTCCTTGGGAGGTTTAAAGATTGAAAGTAAAGGTGATGAGATTAAGGAAAGATATTCCTCTGCCCCAGTATCGACACCAAGGTGATGCCGGGGTTGACCTGTTCAATGCCGGGGAGGAAATTTCGTTAAAGCCACAGGAGAGAACATTAATTCCTACGGGAATAAGAGTAGCTGTTCCTTTAGGATATGAGTTGCAAATCAGACCCCGTAGCGGATTAGCGATAAATAAGGGACTCACTATTTTGAATACTCCCGGAACAGTCGATTCTACCTATCGGGGCGAGGTGAAAGTTATAATCTTTAATACCAGTCCTAAAGAGGCTATAGAGATTAAAAAAGGGGAACGCATTGCCCAGGCTGTGCTCAAAAAAGTAGAGCTTATAGAATGGGAAGAGTGCGAACGACTCGATGATACAACACGTAATGAAGGAGGATTTGGTAGTACAGGATAACCAAACGAACTGGAGTGTCAAACGAAAGTTTGACTTGTAAAGCTCTCGCTTTACACTCCAAAGATATTATATCATAATTCATAATTTATATTGGAGGTGTAATATGCCTTTCTTTATAGGTCGGGATCGGGAGGCTCGCAGGGCCTATGGTTTTGATGAGGTGGCTTTAGTTCCAGGCTTGGTTACCATAAATCCCAATGAAGTAGATATTGTCTGGAAGCTTGCAGATTTAGAGCTGGAGACACCGTTCATGGCTTCAGCAATGGATGGCGTAGTGGGTCCCAAGTTTGCCATTGCTATGGGCAAGCTCGGAGGATTGGCAGTATTGAACTTAGAGGGAATACAGACTCGATATAAAGACCCGGAGAAGATTCTGAAAAAAATTGCCACTGCCAGTGCAAATGAAGCAACAGTCTTAGTCCAGGAAATTTATAAAGAGCCTATAAAAGAAGAACTTATCACCAAAAGGATAAGAGAGATTAAAGAAGCCGGGGTGTTAACTGTTGCTTCTTCCATTCCCCAGAATGCTTCCCGGTATGGCAAATTAGCTCAAGATGCAGGATGCGATATCTTTGTGGTTCAGTCCACAGTCACCACGGTTAAGCATATCTCCACAGAATATGAGGTTCTCGATTTCAAGAAGTTCTGTTCCCAGATGAACATTCCTATAATTGTGGGAAACTGCGTGAGTTACGGTGCTGCTTTAGAACTTATGCAGACAGGATGTGCCGGGCTTCTGGTGGGAATCGGTCCTGGCGCTGCCTGTACGACAAGAGGAGTATTGGGAATCGGTGTTCCCCAGGTGACTGCTACTATAGATTGTGCTTCGGCGCGCGATTACTATTATAAGAAGAGTGGAAGATATGTCTCCATTATCACTGATGGTGGTATGACTACAGGCGGCGATATATGTAAAGCCTTTGCCTGTGGGGCAGATGCAGTGATGGTTGGCTCAGCATTTGCCCGGGCAAAAGAGGCTCCTGGAAGGGGATACCACTGGGGAATGGCTACTCCCCACCGAAACCTCCCCCGGGGAACCAGAATTCATGTGGGCACCACCGGAACCTTAGAAGAAATCTTGTATGGACCAGCCAAGCTGGATGACGGCACGCAGAATTTGGTGGGAGCACTCAGAACAGGTATGGGTAACGTGGGAGCGAAGAACGTTAAGGAGATGCATCTCACTGAAATAATCATTGCTCCCGAGATAAAGCTAGAAGGCAAGATATTTCAAAAAGCCCAGCGAGTGGGCATGGGAAAATGAGACGAAAGAAAAGTTGATTTTTCGTCACGAAGGAATTTTTTCACCGCTCGGAAACTTCGGCTTCTGCAAAGCGCAGAATTAAACTCGCCCCGATAAATCGGGGCTCAAACAAAATTCTGCTTGCAAGTCTTATTGTCAGCCTTGTTTCCTCGCTAAAATTCCCAATGTCCTCAAAATCAACTTTTCTTTCGCAGGGTAGTGAAGCAAGAAATTAAATGCTCCTCGTAAACTAACTTTTCTTAGGAGAGTATATGGGAAATTCACAGGCAATTATAGAAACTAACCTAGAAGGGATTCCTCTCTTCTTTCGGGGCAAGGTGCGCGATATCTACGATCTCGGCGAGGAACTTCTAATTGTAGCTACAGACAGGATTTCTGCCTTCGATGTTGTTCTTCCCACTCCCATACCAGATAAAGGTAGAATTCTCACTCAGATTTCTCTTTTCTGGTTCAATTATTTAAAGGATATTGTTCCCAACCACCTGATTACTGGAGATGTTGAAGATTTCCCTTCACAACTCTCTCCCTATAAGGAGATTTTAAGAGATCGTTCTATGCTGGTGAAAAAAGCGAGACGAATAAACATAGAGAGTGTGATAAGGGGATATCTTGCCGGTTCCTCTTGGAAAGATTACCAGAGGGAAGGCAAGGTTTGTGGCGTTGACTTGCCCCAAGGTTTAAAGGAATCGGATAGACTTCCTCATCCTATATTCACCCCAGCCACCAAAGCCCAGACGGGTAACCACGACATAAACATAACTGAAAAGCAACTTATTGATAACGAGGGAGAGGAGGTCTCCCTATTTCTCAAGGAGAAGAGCCTTACCGCTTATAAAAAGGCAAGCGATTATGCCCTCTCTAAAGGAATTATTATTGCTGATACCAAATTTGAGTTCGGCATTCTCAATGATAAAATTATTCTTATCGATGAAATCTTAACTCCCGATTCTTCCAGGTTTTGGGATAAGGAAAGTTACCAGCCGGGAAAGCCCCAATTGAGCTTTGACAAACAATTTGTCCGCGACTATCTGGAATCCCTCAACTGGGACAAGAAACCTTCTGCTCCCCAATTACCTGAAGAAATTGTCACAAAGACAAGAGAAAAATACCAACAAGCCTACCAAAAATTAGTCAAAGGTTAATGATGAAATCGGTGGTTGTTTTGAGATCGAAGGTGAACACTGATTTTAATGGGCTAATTCTGGATAGAAATTTTTGAAAAGGAAGGTGGGATGTGAAGGTTTTGGTTATTGGTTCTGGTGGAAGGGAACATACCCTGACTTGGAAACTGGCGCAGAGTAATAAAGTATCTAAGATTTATTGTGTTCCGGGGAATGGGGGGATTTCACAAATTGCTGAGTGTGTTTCGCTGGATCCGCTAAATTTTTCTGAGGTGGCAGAATTTGCCAAGAAGGAGAATGTGGACTTGACTGTTGTTGGGCCGGAAGTTCCTCTGGTGGCGGGAATTGTCGATTTTTTCCGGGCTAAAGGTTTGAGAATTTTTGGGCCTAATATGAGAGCAGCACAGATGGAAGGAAGTAAAGTATTTGCGAAGAATTTCATGAAAAAATACAATATTCCCGCTGCTGAATTTGAGGTTTTCGAAAATTCTAGGGATGCCTTAGACTATGTGGAGAAGCTCTCGCGTTCCTCTAAACAAGCTGGTAAATTTTCCTGTGTGGTCAAGGCTGATGGATTGGCAGCAGGGAAAGGGGCGATTATTTGCGGAACAAAAGAGGAAGCAATGGATGCGGTTCGCTCGATTATGGAAGATAGGATATTCGGTGATGCAGGCAATAAAGTTATCATAGAGGAGAAACTGGAAGGAGAAGAAGCATCACTGATTGGACTTTGTGATGGAGAAACCATTATTCCCACAATACCTTCGCAGGACCATAAACCAGTTTTTGACCAGGATAGGGGACCAAATACAGGAGGAATGGGAGCATATGCTCCTGCACCGGTGGTGACTGAGGAAGTTTATTGCTGGGCGGAAGGGAGGATTTTCAATAATTTTCTTAAAGGGGTGAAAGCGGAAGGGATAGAATTTAAAGGTGTAGTATATGCCGGGATTATGGTTACTAGTGAGGGGCCAAAAGTTCTTGAATTTAACGTTCGCTTTGGTGACCCGGAAAACCAGGCAGTTCTACCTCTTTTAAAGACAGATTTAGTTGACCTCCTGGAAGCTACGATTGATGGGAAATTAAAAGAGGTTCCAATTGAGTGGGAGAAGAAGTCCTGTGTCTGTGTTGTGGTTGCCTCGGGTGGATATCCAATGTCATACGAGAAGGGCAAAGAGATATTGGGGCTGGATAAGGTTGGGAAAAAGAATGATGTTTATGTATTCCACGCGGGAACGAAGAAAGATGGGAACCGTTTCTTAACTTCTGGTGGTCGGGTTATGGGAGTTACTGGTTGGAACGATACCTTGGAAGGGGCAATAGATTTGACTTACGAAGCTGTTAAAGAGATTAGTTTTGAGGGGATGCATTATAGAAGGGATATTGGAGCTAAAGGGTTGAGGGTGAGGAAAAGTTAGTCTGCTCGTCGCTGATGAAATTTTATCGTTTCGCTCGCAAAGATTTAGTAAAGCAAGAAATTGAGTGCTCCTCGCAAACTAACTTTTCTTTGAGAAGGCTAGTAGTGTAGCCCTTTATGGGCGTAATTTTTACGGGCATAAAGCCCTACACTACCAAAACATTACCTGTAATGCCATGTTGCCATGCTCAAATCATTACAGGCATAAAGCCTTACACTACTTTTTATCCATTAGGACATTCAAAACCAACTTTTTTCAAATAGGGAGAGAAGATGAAAAAGGCAGTTGTGGGAATAGTGTTGGGGTCGGATTCGGACCTTTCCCCTATGAAAGAGTCGACAAAAATGTTGGAAAGGTTTAATGTCCCTTATGAGATGACAATCTCCTCTGCGCACCGTTCTCCTAAGAGGACAATTGATTACGCTAAGAGAGCGGAAAGGAGAGGCCTGAAAGTTTTAATTGTTGGCGCTGGCGGAGCAGCACATCTTGCGGGAGTAATTGCTGCTCACACTACTCTTCCGGTAATTGGCGTGCCTATGCATACAGGTCCACTGAAAGGAAGAGACTCTCTATACTCTACTGTGCAGATGCCTAAAGGAGTGCCTGTGGCCACTATGGCCATTGGGAAATCAGGAGCGATAAATGCAGCTATTATGGCAGTGGAGATTCTTGCTTTAAGTAATGCACAAATTAGAAAAGAATTGAAAAGATTCAAAACTGACTTAGCAAAGGATGTGGAGAAGAAAGGTAAGAGATTGGAAAGATTGGGCTACCAGAAATATTCGACTTCATAATTGAGGAGTAATAATAAATGATTAGAGAGACAATATTTGGTGTAGTTGGTGGTCTGGGCTTATTTATATTTGGTATCCATCTTATGGGTGCCGGACTACATAAAGCCTCTGCAGATAAAATCAGAAAAATCCTTGCTGCTCTAACCTCTACACCCTTTATCGGCATGCTCGTTGGCGCAGGAGTAACATCACTTATTCAATCCTCCAGCGCTACTACGGTGATGTTGGTGGGATTTGTTAATGCCGGGCTGATGACTTTGAGACAGGCAATTGGCGTGATTTTGGGAGCCGATATTGGCACGACAATCACTGCTCAATTAATCGCTTTTAAATTGACTGATTATGCTTTACCAATTATCGGGCTGGGTATGGCGATGAACATCTTCGCTAAAAAGAAATTCTATAAGAGTATTGGAGAATTTCTTTTCGGTTTCGGTATTCTCTTTTTGGGTCTGAAGATATTGACGGGTTCAGTAGAGCCTTTTGGAGCTAGCGAGTCTGTGCGTAATGCCTTTATCATCTTTAGCAAGAGTCCTATCACTGGCATAGCTACTGGTATGATAGTAACAATGATTGTCCAATCAAGTAGTGTCACCGTGGGCTTAGTTTTGGCTTTAGCTTCTACGGGGTTAATAGACTTAAGTGGAGCAATACCTCTAATTCTGGGAGACAATATTGGTACTTGTATAACTGCTCTTCTTGCTTCTATGGGCACGACTATTTCTGCAAAGAGGACGGCCATTGCCCATGTTACATTTAAAGTTATAGGAGTAGTTCTTCTCTTGCTTTTCCTGCCTTATTATCAAAAGTTGATTGCGGCTACTGCAACTAATATTATGCGCCAATGTGCTAATGCCCATACAATATTTAATGTAATGATTACTATGCTTTTCCTTCCCCTGGCAGGAGTTCTGGCCCGCACGATTGAAAAGGTTGTTCCTGGAAAGGAGACTGTTGTGGAGGCGGGTCCTAAGCATCTGGAAAAACACCTTTTAAACACACCTGTTTTAGCTTTGCACGCAGCAATACATGAGACCGTTCATACTCTAAAGCTGGTTAAAGAGATGGTAGATGATGCTATTGAAGGATTTATGAAAAACGATATTAAGGCATTGGCTAAAGTTTCTCAGGGTGAAGAGGCTGTGGACAGCTTGAGGATGGCGGTTTCAAATTACCTGGTGGAACTGATGCAGAGGGAATTGAGTGAGGAAGAGTCAAAGAAGATACCATCTCTTTTGCACATAATTAATGATGTTGAACGAATCGGCGACCATGCGGAAAACTTGAGGGACCTGGCAGAAAGGAAAATTGATGAAAAGTTACCTTTCTCCAATATGGCAATCAGTGAAATCCGCCAGATACAGGGAGAAATCGATCAGATGGTGCAGGAGGCTATTTCTGCACTTAAGACAAACGAGGTTAAAGAGGCACAAAAGGTAATTGAAAGGGAGTCTCGAGTTAACCTTTTGAGGGATAAATTAAATCAGAATCATGTTAAGAGGTTAGAGGATGGAACATGTAAAGTGCTTTCCGGGATAGTTTTTCTGGAAATGGTTAGTAACCTTGAAAAGATAGGGGACCATCTGACCAATATCGGTCAGGCGGTTATTTCTCCACTACAGTGGGAACATATTGAGGAAAGGGAGCATATCGAGGAAAAGGAAAAAGTCTAGTTGGAGTCCTCCCGAAAGGGAAGGGTGGAGTGTCAAGCGGAAGCTTGACTCAGTGAAACTCTCGTTTCACACTCCAGAATTTAGTTGCCTTGCTTTCGCAAGGACTCCAGAGTTTTTGGAATCCTCCCGAAAGGGAGGGAGGTTCTTATGGTTACTTATAAAGAAGCCGGAGTAGACATTAAGAAGGCAGAGAAGCTGGTAAAGAAAATAAAGGGAATTGTTTCTGGAATCGGAGGATTCTCAGGTCTTTACCCGATGAAGCTGGCAAGATATAAGAAACCTTTTCTCGTTGCTTCCACTGACGGGGTGGGAACAAAACTAAAAATTGCGCAACTCATAAGAAAACATGATACAGTAGGCATTGACCTTGTGGCAATGTGTGTTAACGACATTATAACTTGTGGAGCAAAACCTATGTTCTTCCTTGACTACTTTGCCACGGGAAAGCTGGAGCTGGGAGTTGCTGAGGAAGTAATCAAGGGAATTCATAAAGGCTGCCTTCAGGGTGGTTGCTCATTAATAGGAGGGGAGACTGCTGAGATGCCCGGTTTCTATAAAAAAGGCGAATACGATTTAGCCGGCTTTTGTGTGGGCATTGTGGATAGAAAAGAAGTAATAGATGGAAAAAAGATTAAACCGGGTGATATAATTTTTGGTCTTCCTTCTTCAGGCTTGCATAGTAATGGTTTCTCTCTGGTGCGCAAGATTTTTTCCCAGAAAGAATTGAGAAGCCTGGGTAAGGAGTTATTGAAACCCACAAAGATATATGTGAAAGATGTCCTTTCAGTAAGGTCTATTGTGCGGGGAATTGCCCATATTACGGGAGGAGGATTTATTGATAATATTACTCGTATTCTCCCTCAGGGGTGCCAGGCGATAATCCATAAAGGTTCCTGGAAGGTTCCCCGAATTTTCCAGCTCGTTCAGAAAAAGGGAAAGATTAAAGAAAAAGAGATGTTTCATACTTTCAATATGGGAATAGGCATGGTTCTGATTGTCTCTCCGGCTAAAAGAAAGAGACTCTTATCTCGTTTACCACAGGCTCGCTCTATTGGAGAGGTGGTCTCTGGCAGGCGTCAGGTGAAAATAATATGAGCTATAAGTTTGGAATATTCTCTACAGGAAGAGATAATGAAGCGATCAAGCTTTTTCAAGAAGTATATAGTAGCATTGAAAAAGGAGTTATAAACGGAGAGATAACCTATCTATTCTGCAACAGAGTTGAAGGAGAAAAGGAGATAACCGACTCGCTTCTTAAATTGGCAAGAGACTGCGGGATTGAGTTAATCACTTTTTCTTCTAAAAATTTTAAGAGAGAAATGAGAGAGAAGGCTGTTGAGGAAAGCAAAAGTGAGGGAAGCGATTCTCCTCTCCTTATCCAGTGGAGAAACGAGTATGATAAAGAAATAATGGAGAGGATTCCTCAATCCTTCGACATTTATCTCGTAGGTTACATGCTTATAATTGGACCTGAAATGTGTAAGTCTTACAACATTCTGAATCTCCATCCAGCACCACCTGGTGGTCCTCAAGGTAGCTGGCAGGAAGTGATGAGGAAATTGATTGAGTCAAATGCAAAAGAAGCGGGTTGTATGATGCATCTGGTAACGCCTGAATTAGACAAGGGTCCTCCCATCTCCTATTGCACATTCCCCATTGTGGGAAGAGATTACGAGCCACTGTGGAAGGAGTACTACTCTACCGGCAACTACTGTAAGCTCTTCTCTAAAATTCGGGAAGAAGAATTCAGAAGAGAATCTCCTCTGGTTATTCATACAATAAAAGCATTTGCTGATGGAAAAGTACGGATAGAGGAAAAGAGGGTTGTAACCACAGAGGGCGAAGCCACAAAAGGTTATTGCTTGAACGAAACTATAAAATAAAAGATGCAATTTATTACTGACTGTGAAGGACCTATCTCCAAGAATGATAATGCTTTAGAACTGGCAACCAATTTTCTCCCGGAAGGCGAGAAATTTTTTACCCAGCTTAGCAGGTATGATGACTTTTTAGCATTAACCGGAAGGGAAGGATACAAGGCAGGCGATACATTGAGATTGATCCTTCCGTTTCTGAAAGCCTACGGGACGACAGATAAAAAAATTGTAGAATATTCAAGAAATAATATTCTTTTAATGCCTGGCGCTAAAGAGACACTCCGTTTCGTTCAGGAAAGGATGCCTTCCTTCATTGTTAGTACCAGTTACCAGCCCTATATTCAGGCACTCTGTGAAGTCGTAGAGTTTCCTCCTGAAAATGTCTATTGTACCGAGCTAAACATAGACAAGTATAATATCTCTAAGGAGGAGATAGAAAAACTTAAGGAATTTAGTAAACAGATATTAGCTTATCCTTTAATAGAAGTTTCTGAAATTAACAATTTAAACCCTCAGACTAAAGAGGCTATAGATAGATTGGAAGAGATTTTTTGGAAAGAAATAATTTCTATGAAATCGGGTAAAATGCTGGAAGAGGTTAATCCAGTGGGAGGTCGAGAGAAAGTCAATGCCATAAAAGATAGTCTAAAGAAATGTAACAACAGTTCTCAAGATGCTATGTATGTGGGAGATAGCATCACTGATCGAGAGGCATTAAGTTTTATAAGAGAAAATGGAGGATTGGCAGTATCTTTTAATGGCAATAGATACGCAATTGAGAAGGCTGAAGTAGTCTGTATTTCAGAAAATACAGCTCCCATTTCAGTCCTTGCAGATGCTTTTTCCCGGGGAGGTAAGGGAAAGGTGATGGAGTTGGTAGAAAACTGGAAAGAAAAACTTCCCCTGCTGGAAGTGGTGAGTGAAAATAATAGAGAACGTCTCATCTCTCTTAGCGAAAAATTCAGGAAGAGTGTAAGGGGTGAGGCGGGAAGTTTGGGATGAGAAGATGGATGTTGTCTCTATAGGTGCTGTAAATATCGATTTAGTGGCTAAGGTAGATAGGTTTCCCAATCCTGACCAGGAGACTGTCATCAGAAGCTGGGATATGGTTGGCGGTGGTTCTGCGGCCAATGTTGCCTGTGGGATTTCCCGCCTGGGAGTAACTTCTGGGTTCATTGGAAATGTGGGAGGAGACTATTTCGGAGAAATCCTGAGGGATGGTTTGAAAACAGAGAAGGTCGATATATCTTGCTTAAAAGTTTGTCAGGGAAATAGTGGAAGCGTTATTGCCATTGTTAATGAAGGTGGTGAGAGGGTTCTCTTTGCCTATCAAGGAGCCAATGCAAAACTATCTCCTGGAAATATTGATAAAAATTATATAAAATCCGCTAAGTATATTTTCTTGAGTAGCATTGAAGGTGAAAAAGCTATCCCGGCGATGGAACTTGCTTCCCAATATGCTAAAGAATCTGGAGTGAAAGTATTTTTCGACCCGGGATACATATTTGTGGAAAAGGGGCTTAAAAGCCTTCAAGGAATCTTGAATAAAGCAACAATAGTGAAATTTAATGAGACAGAAATAAAAGAGTTAACCAAAAGAGAAAAACTCCTCGATGCCTCGGAAACCATTGCCGAATACGGAGCGAAAATTGTTCTTACCACTCTGGGAGGAAAGGGATGTTTTGTCTATTCTGGTTCGGGCAAGAAATTTATTGACTCGTATAAAGAATTCAAACCTGTGGATAAAACAGGGGCTGGTGATGCC
>DATKVN010000024.1 GCA_035530055.1 bacterium
GGGGTATCGTCCGCAGTTCTATTTTCGGACAACAGATGTAACGGGAGTGATGAAACTTCCTGAGAAAGTAGAGATGGTGATGCCTGGAGACAATGTGAGCATTGAGGCAGAGTTGATAACTCCCATAGCTATGGAGAAGGAATTGAGGTTTGCCATCAGGGAAGGCGGACACACTGTTGGCGCAGGAGTAATTTCAGAAGTAATAAAGTAAATTTAAAAGATAGTCTGTTCATCGCTAAGGAATTTCTTGAAGCCAAAAAACTTCGGACTCTCGAGGCGCAAATCAAAACTCCTCGCTTCGCTCGTCAAACAGTGATTTGCTTGAAAGAGAAGAAGTCGTCCTCGTTTTTTGGCTGAAATTCCAATAGCTCTTCACAAACTATCTTTCAAATGTCCCGAGTTAATTGTTAATAGGAAGGATTGGAGTTAACGAATGGCTAGTCAGAGGATAAGGATACGGCTTAAGGCTTATGACCACAAGATGCTTGACCAGTCTCTAAAGGAGATTGTAGCAACAGCTAAGAGGACCGGAGCGAAAATTTCCGGACCGATTCTGTTGCCCACTAAGATTCGTAAGTATACGGTTCTCAGGTCTACCAATATAGACAAGAAGTCGAGAGAACAGTTTGAAATGCGAATTCACAAGAGGCTTGTGGACATACTTGAGCCACTTCCTCAAACAATAGACGCACTTATGAAATTAAATCTTCCCGCTGGGGTAGACGTAGAGATAAAACTTTAGAAAAACAGCAAGGAAGAATGCGGAGTGAATGATGGTAGGAATTCTTGGTGAGAAAGTGGGAATGTCCCAGGTCTTTTCTGAGAAAGGGGAAACTCTCTCTGTTACAGTGATTAAGGCAGGTCCCTGTTTCGTAGTGCAGAAGAAGAGTGATTCAAAAGAAGGTTATAATGCTATCCAGTTAGGCTACGGGGAAAGAAAAGAAAAAAGCTTAAATAAACCAGAAAGAGGCCATTTCGAGAAAGCAAAGGTTGGCTCTCTAAAATATTTGAGGGAATTTCGCGTTGAGAATGTGGATGAATATCAACTTGGCCAGGAGATCAGGGTAGACATGTTTAAAGTTGGAGATTATGTAGATGTCAAGGGCACTTCAAAAGGAAAGGGCTTTGCGGGTGGTGTAAAGCGCTGGGGATTTAAAGGTGGCCCTGCTTCTCACGGTTCACAGCATCACAGAAGGGTTGGTTCGATTGGCGCAAGTTCATTCCCCTCGCGAGTTATGCCTGGGACCAAGATGCCTGGAAGGATGGGTGGAAATTCGACTGTGACGAAGAAACTGGAAGTAGTAAAGATTATCCCGGAAGAGAGTCTAATTTTAGTAAAGGGAGCTATTCCCGGGGTTAAGAAAGGTTTTTTGGTCATATCGAAAAGCAAGAAACAGAGGAAGCAGGAGACACAGGAGAAACAAGAACCACAAGAGAAGCAAGAAAAACAAGAAAAACAGAAAAAACAAAGTTAAACGCTCGTATGTGGAGAAGAGGAATTAATGCCAGAAGTGGATCTACTCAACTCTAAGGGAGAAAATGTGGGTAAGATTAGCTTGCCCGAGGAAATTTTTGGAAAGAAGGTCAATCCAGGATTGGTTCATGAGGCTTTGGTCAGTCAGTTGGCGACGGCCAGGCAGGGGACAGCTTCCGCTAAGACGAGAGCAGAAGTTTCCGGAGGGGGAGCTAAACCCTGGCGGCAAAAGGGCACAGGCAGGGCGCGGGTAGGAAGTAATCGATCGCCTCTCTGGCGACACGGAGGGATTACTTTTGGCCCCAAGCCCCGTTCATACAAGATAGCTTTTCCTAAAAAGAAGAGAAGAAGTGCCGTAAAACAGATATTATCAGAAAAAATCCGTGAGAATAGACTTAGAGTTATAGATTCATTAATGCTGGAAGAGGGAAAGACTAAAAAAGCAAAAGCGCTATTGGAAAAGATGGATGTTTTGATGGGAGCTCTGGTAATTGCAAAAGGCAAGGATGCAAATTTGTCGAGGGCTTTCGCTAATTTACCCAAAGTTAAATTGATTACCGTTCAAAGCATCAATATACGCGACCTCTTAAATTATGAGAAAATAATTATTACTCGCGATGCCATAGGAGCTATTGTGGAGGGATTATCCTGAATGTTTGATCCATATCAGATAATTAAGGGTCCATTGGTGACAGAGAAATCTACAACTCTTCGGGCAGAGGAAAACAAGTACACTTTATTTGTATCTCTTAAGGCTAACAAGACTGAAATTAAGAGAGCTGTGGAAGAGCTTTTCAAGGTAGAAGTGATTAAAGTAAATACGTTCAATCTCAGAGGTAAAAAGAAGAAACTGGGAATTCACGAAGGATATAGACCGAAAAGAAAGAAAGCAGTGGTTACCCTTAAACCGGGAAATACTATAAGAATGTTTGAAGGGGCGTAGGATTAAAAGATGGTTTGTTCATCGCTTAAGGAATTTCTTAACGCCAAAAAACTTCGGACTTTGCAGGGCGCAAATCAAAACTCTCCCGATAAATCGGGATCAAACAGTGATTTGCTTGAAGGAGAAAATGTCGTCCTCGTTTTTTGGCTAAAATTCCAATAGCTCTTCACAAACCATCTTTTAAATGTTGTTAGGTGAGGGGAAAGAAATGGCAATAAAGAAATATAAACCTACATCGCCAGCTCGCAGGTTCACTACCAGAGTGGCCAGAGATGAAATTACCAAAACCAAGCCGGAGAAATCGCTAACTGTTGGTTTGCGTTCCCATGGAGGAAGGAATGCTTCTGGACGGATTACGGTGAGGCATCAGGGAGGCGGGCACAAACGAAGGTATAGAATTATCGATTTTAAGAGAGATAAGTTTAACATCCCGGCCAAGGTTTTGGCTATAGAATACGACCCCAATCGTTCTTGTCTAATTGCTCTTTTGCAATACACTGATGGGGAGAAGAGATACATTCTTCAGCCTCTCGGCTTGCGAGTGGGTGATACTGTGGAGAGTGGAGATTCTGCCCCTATTACTATAGGTAACAGTTTTCCCTTAAGAAACATACCTGTTGGCTTGATGGTTCATAATATCGAATTAAGTCCAGGTTCTGGTGGCCAGATGGCTAGAAGTGCCGGGTCATCTGCCCAGATAGTTGCTAAAGAAGACAGATTTGCTCAATTGAAACTCCCTTCTGGAGAAATTCGACTTGCCCTTCTCGATTGTAGAGCTACTATTGGGCAATTGGGAAACATTGAACATGGAAGTATTGAATTGGGGAGTGCAGGAGTCAAACGCCATCTGGGTATTCGACCAACAGTGAGGGGAGTAGCAATGAATGCGACCGACCATCCGATGGGAGGTGGACGGGGGAAAAGCAAAGGTCATAATTTACCTCGCTCCCCGTGGGGACAACTATCTAAAGGTTTCAAAACGAGAAAAAAGAAAAAATCTGACGCACTAATTTTGAAAAGGAGAAAGTAAAAGTGTCCAGGTCTACAAAAAAAGGCCCCTATGTGGATGAGAATCTTCTCAAAAAGATTGAAAACATGAATGCCTCCGGTCAAAAGAAGGTAATAAAGACATGGGCAAGAAGTTCGGTAATAACCCCAGAATTTGTTGGGCATACTATAGCAGTTTATAATGGAAGGAAGTTCATTCCTGTCTATTTATCTGAGAATATGGTGGGCCACCGGTTAGGAGAGTTTGCTCCCACCAGATTTTTTAGGGGCCATGGCGTCGCCCATACTAAAGAGGTCACGGCGCTAACTTAATAGAAGTTAGGAGTAGCGAAGCGAAGCTTCGCAATTATAACGTCCCGATACATCGGGACTTTATTAGGAAACTATGTGCTTGTAGCACATAGTCGCGTAGGGGCGACCTTTACGGTCGCCCGATTATAGCCTAAACTTCCGCTTTAGCGGAAGTAGGGGGTTGGAGGTATCGAGTGGCAGCAAGGGCAATAGCCAGATTTGTAAGGTTAGGTCCCAGGAAAGTCGGGCGGGTCTTAGATTTGATTCGAGGTAAAGGAATATTGGAGGCTTATCAAATTTTAAAATTTACTCGCCGCCGGGCGGCTAAGGCTGTGGAGAATGTATTGAAGTCAGCAGTGGCTAATACTCGAACACCTGGAGACGAACCGAATTTATATATTGCGGAAACTTATGTTGGAGGAGGCCCTGTGTTAAAACGTATGAGGCCTCGGGCTATGGGTCGAGCAGCGATCTATAAAAGGAAAACTTGCCATATATATATAGTTGTGGAAAGTCGTAAGGTTTCTGCGAGGAGGTAGAAAATTGGGACAAAAAGTTCATCCAATTGGAATTCGTCTTGGTTTCATTAAGACATGGAGTGCAAAATGGTTTGGAGGGAAGAACCTTAGTCAAATGCTCCACGAAGATATAACTATACGGGAGTTTATTAAAAAGAAGCTTCATCAAAGTGGAGTGGGCAAAACAATAATCGAGCGGGCGGGTAAATCTTTACGAGTGGATATCCATACGGCAAGGCCAGGAGTGGTGATTGGCAAGAGAGGTGCTGATATTGAGAATTTAAGAACGGACTTAGAAGAAATGACGGATCAAAAGGTGTTTATTAACATTATCCCTATAAGGAAACCCGAGATGGACGCTCAGGTTGTGGCTGCAGGGATTGCCCTGCAGTTGGAGAAGAAGATGCCTTATCGGAGAATAATGAAGAGGGCGATTTTGCGAGCAATGGAGGGTGGAGTAGGGGGGATTAAGGTATGTGTTAGTGGTCGTCTTGGCGGGGCAGAGATAGCCCGTACCGAGTGGCAGAAAGAGGGACGTATTCCCTTGCAGACTTTTCGAGCCGATATCGATTATGGCTTTGCTGAAAGCTTTACCACACATGGTCTGATCGGAGTTAAGGTTTGGATTTTTAAGGAAGAGCTCACCAAAAAAGATCAACAGGAGGAACTTGGCGAGCCTGCTTATAAGGAAGAAAAAGAAAAGAAGGAAGAGAAAGTAGAAAAAGAAAAGAAGGAAGAGAAAGTAAAGAAGAGTGAAAAGGATGAGGTGAACACAGATGCTAATGCCCAAGAGAGTTAAGTATCGTAAGACGCAGCGTGGAAGGATGAAGGGCATAGCTTTACGCGGAAATAAAATAAATTTTGGCGAGTTTGGATTACTGGCTCTGGAACCCGCCTGGGTGACAGCGCAACAGATTGAGGCTGCGCGAGTAGCTTTGACTCGTTCTTTAAAGAAGGGCGGAAAGGTCTGGATTAGAATTTTTCCGGATAAGGCAATTACCAAAAAACCAGCAGAGACTCGCATGGGAAAGGGGAAGGGTGCCCCGGCTGGCTGGGTAGCTGTGGTTAAGCCTGGAAGAGTTCTCTTTGAAATCGAGGGAGTCAACCGGTCTGAGGCAAAAACAGCGATGGAGCTGGCAGGTCATAAGTTGCCGGTAAAGACAGCGTTTTTAGCAAGGGGAGAATGATAAAATTTCTAATGTTTGAAAGGGATAATGGGAAAGAAAAATGAAAGCGAGCAAATTGCGAGAATTGAGTGTAGCCGAATTAGAGCAGAGGTTGAACGAGACTACGCAGAAACTATTTCAGTTAAGATTCAAAAACGCCTCAGGTAAAATAAAGAATCCCCTGGAGATTAGGCTTTTCCGCAGGGATATTGCACGGATTAAGACAGTTCTGGCAGAAAGTAAACTGTCTAAAGAAAAAGAAGAATAAAGGGAGAGAGGATGAGAGAAGGTCAAGCGAAACGCAAGATCAGGATTGGTAAAGTGGTTAGTGATAAGATGGAGAAGACCAGAATAGTAACAGTGGAGAGATTGTTCAGGCATTCTAAATATCAAAAGGTTATTAAAAGAAGAAAGAAATTTATGGTGGATGACCCCAAGAACGAATTGCACATAGGAGATAAAGTGAGAATTGCCGAAACCAGACCCTTGAGTAAAAGAAAGAGGTGGCGAGTTTTGGAAATACTGAAGAAGGCAGAGGAAATTTGACATGATACAGCTGCGCACTCGATTAAATGTAGCTGACAATACAGGAGCGAGAAAAATTACCTGCATAGGAGTTCTGGGCGGAACTAGGAAGAGATATGCAGGAATGGGTGATATAATTAAGGCTTCAGTAAAAGATGCTTTGCCAGGCGCTACGATTAAGAAGGGTGAGGTGGTAAGGGCAGTGATTGTTAGAATGAGGAAATGGATACGCCGACCCGATGGTTCCTATGTCAAATTTGACGAAAATGGTGCAGTAATTGTGGACGACAACAACGAGCCCAAGGGAACTCGAATTTTTGGGCCAATTGCTCGTGAACTGAGAGATAAGGGATTCACCAAGATAATCTCTCTGGCTCCTGAAGTAGTATAATGTTTAATCGTTCATTCATACACTGGGGAAATTGATATGTTGCCGATTAGAAAGAAGGATAAGGTAGTAGTAAAGACGGGTAAAGACAAAGGTAAAACAGGTGAAGTCCTGAAAGTGTTTCTCGTGACTTCCCGAGTGATAGTAAGCAAGATAAATTTTATAAAGAGGCATACCCGGGCAACACAGACTACGCCAGGGGGAATTACAGAAAAAGAGTCTTCTATTCATATTTCCAATGTACAGTTGATTTGTCCTAAATGTGACCAGCCTACTCGAGTAAAGATAGACCACTTAAGCGATGGTAAGAAGATAAGGGTTTGCCGAAGATGTGGAGAAATGATAGTATAGGGAAAGCAAAATGGCGCGATTAAAAGAATTATATAAGAAAAAGATTGTTCCTCAACTGATAGAACGTCTAAAATATAAGAATATTATGGAAGTGCCCAGAATAGATAAGATAGTAATCAATACAGGGGTTTCCACAGCAAAGGAGGATATTAAGGTTTTGGACGAAGCAGTGGGAGAGTTAGCAACAATAACGGGACAGAAGCCTATTGTGACCAGGGCAAAAAAGTCGATTTCCAACTTCAAACTTCGTCAGGGAATGCCCATAGGTTGCAAAGTCACCCTCCATGGAGCTGTGATGTATGAGTTTCTGGACCGTTTGATTAATGTGACATTGCCTAGGGTTCGTGATTTTCGGGGGGTCTCCCGTGATGGATTCGATGGTCAAGGAAATTATAACCTGGGAATTCAGGAGCATATAATTTTTCCTGAGATTAATATAGATAAAGTTGGTAAAGTCAAAGGGTTAAACGTGAGCATAGTAACCACAGCCAAAAATATAGATGAGGCATATGAGTTATTGAGTCTTTTCGGTATGCCTTTTCGAAAGAAGGGGTGATAGAATTTAAAAATAGTTTGTTCATCGCTTGAGGAATATGCTCGGGATTTGGTTCGCTCGCTAACAATTTTTTGCTCTGCGGGCACCGCCAAAAATCTCAGGAGTTTATCCCGTCTTTGCGGGACTAAACTCTAATCTTCGATTTTTGGCTAAAAATTCTAATGCTCGCTATACCAAATCCCCTCGCATTAGGGAGAATCCGTGCTCGTTTTTTGGCTGAAATTCCAAGAGCTCTTCGCAAGCTATTTTTAAATGTCTGATTTACAGAGGGAGGGCTTTTTGGCGAAGAAAAGTTTAGTTGCTAAGGCCAAACGGGCAGCAAAGTTTAGTACAAGAAAATATAATCGCTGCCGTCTTTGCGGTAGGGCGCGAGGATATATGCGCGACTTTGCGCTGTGCAGAATCTGTTTTCGTAAGTTGGCGCGGCAGGGAGAAATCCCGGGAGTGACAAAATCCAGCTGGTAAAGGAGGGAATAGATTGTCTATTTCTGATCCTGTTGCAGATATGCTTACAAGGATTCGTAATGCCAATCAGAAGAGGAAGGGGAAAGTAGATATTCCCGCATCAAAGTTAAAAGAGAAAATAGTAAAAGTTCTAAAAGAAGAAGGATTTATAGCTAATTATAAGTTTATCTCCGACCGCAAACAGGGGATTTTGAGAGTTTATTTAAAGTATACCCCAAAGCAGGAGAGGGTTATTAAAGGGATGAGGCGAGCTTCTCGACCCGGGAGGAGGTTTTATTGTAGGACTGATGAGCTTCCCCGGGTATATAGGGGACTTGGTGTAGCGATTATTTCAACTTCTCAGGGAGTGATGACTGATAAGAGGTGTCGGGAAACAAAGCTTGGCGGAGAAGTAATCTGTTATGTTTGGTGAGGGAAATGTCCAGGATAGGTAAAAAACCAATTGCCGTACCAGAGGGGGTGGAAGTAAAAATAAGCAGTGACCTCGTCGAAGTGACTGGTCCTTTAGGAAGACTAACTCAAAACCTATATCCCAAAATAAAAGTTACTAAAAGGGATGGTCAAATTTTTGTAGAAAGGCTTTCCAATAATAAATACTATCGTTCGCTCCATGGATTGGTTCGCAGTCTTATTAA
Organism: bacterium; assembly: GCA_035530055.1. NCBI lineage: Bacteria > bacterium. Next base: position 8,321 of record DATKVN010000024.1, read on the forward strand.
TAATCTGATTATAGGAGTAACTAAAGGTTTTCGGAAAGAACTGATTATTATAGGCATGGGTTATAGAGCAAAGTTAGAGGGTAGAGTGTTAAATTTACAATTGGGTTATTCTCATCCTGTAAAATTTCCATTACCTGAGGGAATTGAGATAAAAGTGGAAAAGCAGACACAAATTATGGTCTCCGGGATTGATAAGCAACTGGTGGGTGAAGTTGCTGCTGAGATAAGGAGGTTCAGACCGCCTGAGCCTTATAAGGGGAAGGGGATACGATATATAGATGAGCATATCAAAAGGAAGGTGGGCAAAGCTGCCGCAGTAAGTGCTGGGGCTCCTACTAAAGGAGGGAAATAGTTTGATTACTCGTTCGGCTCGAAGAAAAAGTAGACACCTGAGAGTGAGAAAGAAAATTTTCGGAATGAAATCTCATCTTAGATTATGTGTCTACAGGAGCTTACGGCACATTTATGCCCAAATAGTAGATGACCAGCGTGGGAAGACAATTGTGGCCGCTTCCACGCTCTCTCCTGAAATCAAGAAGAAAATTGAGAAATTGAAGAAGAGCCAAGCGGCAACTCTGGTGGGAGAACTAATCGCTGAGAAGTCGAAAGCCTCAGGTGTTAAGAGAGTGGCATTCGACAAGAGTGGATACGATTACCATGGGAGAGTAAAGAGTCTGGCTGAGGCTTGCCGCAAAGGTGGATTAGAGTTTTGAAAAATAGTTTGTTCACCCAGCCCCTCTCTGAGGGGCGGGGTTCATCGCCAAGGAATATGCTCGGGATTTGGTTCGCTCGCTGACAATTTTTTGCTCTTAGAGCACCGCCAAAAATCTCAGGAGTTTCCCGAAATTCCCTGCGGTCAGTTTCGGCTAAACTCTTTTCTTCGATTTTTGGCTAAAAATTCTAATGCTCGCTACACCAAATCCCCTCGCATTAGGGGTATAAGTCGTCCTCGTTTTTTGGCTGAAATTCCAAGAGCTCTTCACAAACTATTTTTCAAATATTAGGTGAGAGATAGAGAGGAGATAAGTTGGCAAAGATTAGTGCAGAAGGTTTAGAACTGAACCAGACAGTTGTAAATATCAATAGAGTGGCTAAAGTAGTTAAGGGAGGTAAACGGTTTGGCTTTACCGCTCTGGTAGTTGTGGGAAACGGGAATGGTTATGTGGGTTGTGGGCTGGGCAAGGCAAAAGAAGTTCAGGCTGCTATTCAGAAAGGCACAGTAAGAGCGGAAAAGAACCTCATTGCTGTTTCCTTGAAGGGCGCCACGATTCCTCATGAGGTAATCGGTCGCTTTGGAGCTGGCCGGGTGCTGTTAAAGCCTGCTAGCCCGGGAACAGGGATAATAGCGGGTGGTCCGGTAAGGGCAGTAGTGGAAGCAGTGGGCATAAAGGATATTCTCACTAAATCGCTTAGGTCGAATAATCCAATCAATGTAGTCTATGCTACAATGCAAGGACTGGAAAGTCTGAGGACGAAGGCCATGGTTGCAGAACTTAGAGGCAAGAAGGTAGAAGAATTATAAAGGATGGAGAAATGAAACTTTCAGGGCTCACTCCTAATATTGGCAGTAGACACAAGAAGAAGAGGGTAGGCCGGGGCACGGGTTCAGGTCACGGTGGCACAAGCTGTCGGGGAAATAAAGGACAGAAAAGCCGATCAGGGGGAGGAGTCCGCCTCGGTTTCGAAGGAGGTCAGATGCCACTTATTCGGCGTCTCCCCAAGAGGGGATTTACCAGAATCTTCAAGAAAGAATATAACATAGTGAATGTTAGAAATCTTGAGGAGAAGTTTAATGATAATGAGGAAGTTACCCCTTCTACCCTTAAACAGAGGGGATTGGTAAAAAAGGATTTGCCGATAAGGATTCTGGGAAGTGGGGAGATAACAAAAAAGTTGAAGGTGAAAGTGACTGACTTCAGCAAGAGTGCCCGAGAGAAGATTTTAAAAGCCGGGGGCAGTGTGGAAATTTCAGGGAAATAGGAGAATTAGTAATGTTAAAGAGCGTAGCCGATATTTTTAAAATACCAGAATTGAAGAAGAAGGTACTATTTACTCTGGGAATTTTAGCAGTATATAGGCTAGGAGCAGCTATACCTACTCCAGGAATCGATGCTTCAGCGTTGAAAGCTTTTTTTGAGACTCAAAAGGGAACTCTGTTCGGCTTTTTAGATATGTTCTCCGGAGGAGCTCTCAACAGGTTATCTATTTTTTCTTTAGGTATTATGCCCTACATTAACGCTTCTATTATTATGTCTCTCCTGCAGACAGCCGTTCCCTATCTTGAAAGATTGTCTAAAGAAGGAGAATTTGGTAGAAGAAAGATTACTCAGATAACCCGTTACGCCACACTGGTCATAGCCGCCATCCAAGCTTTCGGATTGACTTTTTGGATGCAAACGATGAAAGCGCCAACCGGAGCTGCTGTAGTAAAGAATCCCGGCCTCAGTTTCCAATTGATGACTATTTTGACTTTAACCACGGGGACTGTGTTTATTATGTGGCTGGGAGAGCGGATTACCGAGAGGGGTGTGGGGAACGGAATATCTCTTATCATCTTTGCCGGCATCGTAGACCGGTTGCCGGTAGCAGTGGGGAATACTTTTCGTCTATTCCAAAGTGAAGAGATGACCCTCTTTGGAGTCCTGTTTTTGGCAGCATTGGTATTTGCTATTACTGCCATTGTAGTCTGGGTGGAGCAGGCTCAGAGGAAGATTCCCGTACAGTATGCCAAAAGAATTGTTGGACGCAAGATGTATGGAGGACAATCCACATTCCTTCCTCTTAAGGTAGACCAATCGGGAGTAATTGCAGTCATATTTTCTGTGGCTATAATGATGTTCCCGGCAACCATTGCCCAGTTCTTTCCCAATGTCGGGCTTATGCAGAAAATTAGTGGTTTTCTGCGACCCGGGCAGTGGATTTATACCATTATGTATGGTGGTATGATTATATTCTTCTGTTACTTCTATACGGCGATTACATTTAATCCTAAGGATCTGGCTGATAATATGAGGAAGTGGGGTGGTTTTATTCCGGGGATAAGGCCTGGACAATCGACAGCTTCCTATATTGACCGGGTATTGACCAGAATCACTCTGGCAGGTGCGTTATTTGTGGTCTGTATTGCGATTTTCCCACAATATCCTATAAGCTGGGTTAACGCTCCGCCCATGCTTGCCACTATTTTTGGAGGAACCGCAATACTGATTGTAGTGGGTGTTGCTTTAGACACTATAGGACAGATAGAATCTCATCTGATTATGCGCCATTATGAAGGGTTTATGAAGAAGGGGAAGATAAAAGGAAGATATTTTAACATTAAGTAATCTATAATTGGGATTTTTTGGTTATGAAGTTGGTTCTTTTAGGTCCTCCTGGGAGTGGTAAGGGCACCCAGGCGAAAAGGCTTGCAGAAAAATATGGTATTCCTCATGTTTCCAGTGGAGACATCCTGAGAGCGAGCTTGAGAGAGGAAGGTTGTCTGGATAGAGAGACTCGAGAGATTGTCCGCTCGGGCAGGCTGGTTCCTGATAGGATTGCTGTGGGAATCGTAAAGAAAAGATTGGGAGAAGAGGATTGTGGGAAAGGATTCATTTTGGACGGTTTTCCCCGCACACTTCCCCAGGCAGAATCGTTAAACGGTTTTCTCCAAGAGAGTGATATAGCCATCGATCGCGTTCTTTACCTGGAGCTAAGTGAGGAGGAGGCAGTTAAACGATTGAGTGGCAGGAGGACTTGTCCTCGCTGTGGAGCCACTTTCCATTTGGTGTTTAATCCGCCACATACTCTCGGTTTATGTGACCAATGTGGGACGCAATTGTCCCAGCGTGAAGATGATAAGGAAGTGACGGTAAGAGAGAGGATGAAGACTTATGAGAAGCAGACATTCCCTCTTATTGAATATTATCAAAGGCAGGGTCTTCTGGTAAAAATTAATGCCAATAGGTCAATAAATGAAGTCTTTGAGGACTTATGTAAAGTGCTGGATGGTGGCAGTTGAAGACCCAGAAGTTCCGGTTAACTATGTATGATTATATTGAAATCTCCTGAAGAAATAAAGAAAATGAGAAGAAGTGGCCAAATTGCTGCCCAGCTCTCCCAGAAGTTAACAGAAAAGGTAAAGCCGGGAGTAACTACAAGGGAGTTGGACAGAGTTGCTTCTACGTTAATAAGAATGCATAGAGCTCATTCGGCGTTTCTGGGTTTTCAAGGGTTTCCCGCCTCCATCTGCACTTCGGTTAATGACCAGATAGTTCATGGAATTCCCGGAAGCTACAGGTTGCGTGAGGGAGATATTATCAGCATCGACTTTGGAGTTATTTACCAGGGTTACTATAGCGACATGGCCATAACTCTACCTGTGGGAAATATATCTAAAGATGCCCAAAGGTTGATAACGGTTACTAAGAGTGCTTTAGTTTCTGGAATTAGTCAAATGGTGCCGGGCAACAGACTCTACGATATATCTTCAGCAATTCAAGAATGTGCTGAAAGTAATGGCTTCTCTATAGTCAGGGACTTAGTAGGCCACGGAATTGGACAGAAAATGCATGAGGAACCACAAATTCCCAATTTTGGGAAGAGGTCTACTGGTCCCTACTTGAAGGCAGGCATGGTCTTTGCCCTTGAGCCTATGGTTAATGCAGGGAGATATGAGATAGAAACTCTTGATGATAACTGGACAGTTGTTACTACTGATGGGAGTTTGTCTTGCCATTTTGAACATACTATAGCCATTATAGATAACGGCCCGGAGATACTTACGAAACTGCATTAGTCACATTTAGGAGGGTCTATGCCTAAGGAAGAAAAGATTGAAGTAGAAGGAATAGTCATCGAAGCTTTACCTAATGCTATGTTCAGAGTTGAGCTGGATAAGGGCCACCGGATTTTAGCTCACATTTCCGGAAAAATGAGAATGCATTTCATTAAGATACTGGCTGGAGATAAGGTTAAGGTAGAACTTTCTCCGTATGACCTGACTAGAGGAAGGATAGTTTATCGTTATAAATAGAGGTTGTCAATGAAAGTAAGGGCTTCCGTTAAACCGATATGTAAGAAATGTAAAATAATTAAGAGAAAAGGAGTAATAAGAATAATCTGCACCAACCCAAGACATAAACAGAAGCAAGGATGAGTCCCGCCCCTCAGGGAGGGGCTGGATGAGGGAGAAAGGAGTAATGTATGGCTCGTATAGCAGGAGTGGAATTGCCTTCGCAGAAGAGAGTTGAAATTGGTTTAACTTATATTTATGGAATTGGGAGAAATTCCTCCAATGAGATTCTCCGCGAGGCAGGAATCAACCCTAGTACCAGGGTAAAAGACCTGACGGAAAGTGAAATTAACGCCATACAGACAATAATCCAGAGGAATTTCCGAGTGGAAGGGGAGCTTAAGCGAACTGTTCAGGGAAACATTAAGAGATTGATTGATATCGGGTCCTATCGAGGCATACGCCACCGTCGGGGATTACCCGTACGGGGTCAAAGAACAAAGACTAATGCTCGCACCAAGCGAGGCAGAAAGAAGACGGTGGGTACTGTCAAAAAAGAGGAGGTAAAGGAGGAAAAAGAATAAAATATGACTGATAAGAAAGCTACTCCAGCGAAAAAGGCTATGGCTGAGAAGAAAACTGCTTCCACAAAAAAGGCTACGGATGAGAAGAAAACGGCTCCTACGGAAAAGGTTGTGGCTGAAAAGAAAGCTACTCCAACGAAGGAGAAGTTGGCCAAGCATATCCTTGAAGGCAGAGTATATATTCAGGCTACCTTTAATAATACCATAATTACCATAACTGACAGGAGTGGAAATGCTATTGCCTGGGGTTCGGCTGGAACCGCGGGCTTTAAAGGAGCCCGTAAGGGGACTCCCTTCGCTGCCCAATTAGCAGCCACAGCTACTGCCAGAAAAGCAATTGCGCAGGGTATGAAGCAGGTTGCTGTCCTCGTGAAGGGACCCGGCTCGGGCAGGGAAACAGCTATTCGCTCCTTACAATCAGCGGGATTGGAAATTACCAGCATTAAAGACATAACGCCAATTCCCCATAATGGTTGCCGTCCACCAAAACAGAGAAGAGTGTAAAGGATAAAATTTAAAAATAGTTTGTTCACCCAGCCCCTCTCTGAGGGGCGGGGTTCATCGCTTAGGAATTTCTTGACGTAGAAAGGTTTGGAATCCTCCCGAAAGGGAGGGAAAAATCCCTTGCTTTCGTAAGGACTCCAGATTTTTTGGAGAAAAAAGTACCTATCACTTTTTTATTTTTAGGAGGTAATAGTGGCCAGATATCGTGGTTCAGTATGTAAATTATGTCGTCGGGAAAAGATAAAGTTGTTCTTGAAAGGAGAGAGGTGTTTTTCCCCTAAGTGTCCAGTTGAGAGACAGGCTGCTGTTTCTAAGGGCCGGAAACAGGTTCGTATACGTACGCGTACGAGATTATCCAAGTACGGAATGCAACTAAAAGAGAAACAGAAGGCCCGGCTAATGACGGGAGTTCTGGAAAAACAGTTTCGTAAATATTTTAAAAAAGCGGAACGCGAAAAAGGATTGCCTGGTGAAAATCTTCTGAGGCTATTGGAATGTAGGCTGGACAATATCGTTTTTCGTCTGGGATTTGCTTCCTCCAGAAATCAGGCCCGTCAGTTAGTCAGGCACCGACATACAAGAGTGAATGGGCGATGTGTCGATATTCCGTCTTATCAGGTGAGGGTTGGTGACAGAATCTCTTTAGATGAAAAGAGTAAACAGCTGGAAATTGTTAAGGTTGCGCAGGAAAAGGCTAAGGAGCGGGGTCTTCCCGCTTGGATAGAATTCGACCAGTCAACCAGTACAGGGAGAATATTAGAACTTCCTAAGAAGGAAGAGATTTCTATTCCAGTTCAAGAACAGCTAATTGTGGAATTATATTCCAAGTAAATTATGATTAAGATATTGTTGAAAAAATCAAATTAGGTAGTCGCAAACTTTAGTTTGCGTTTATGTACGCAGACTGAAGTCTGCTACTCCACGCAGGCTGAAGCCTGCGACTACCATTTACAACAATATCTTTATGAAGAAAACCTAATTGCAAATTTTGGTTCTTTGAATGTTAATTTATGATTCATAATTCATAGTTTTTAGGGGGTAGGTAATATGAGGCTTAAAGATTTCCAGATGCCAAGAAAACTTATATGTGATGAAGAGAGTAGCAGCGATACTTATAGTAAGTTTATGGCCGAACCATTCGAGAAAGGGTACGGTCATACGATTGGAAATTCGATACGCAGGATTCTGCTTTCTTCGTTGGAAGGCGCAGCAGTTACTGGCGTGAAAATTAAAGGAGTGATGCATGAGTTTTCCACAATACCTGGGTTGGTTGAAGATGTTACCCAGATAATCTTAAACTTGAAGTCTCTCAGATTCAAACTCTACAGTGAAGGGCCAGAAAGGACATATTTAAAGGCAACAAAAAAAGGAGAAGTAACAGCAAAAGACATTGAGTTAAATAGTAATATCGAAATCTTAAACCCCTCTACCCATATAGCCACTCTGGACAAAGATACCAACATGGAGATGGAAATAGAAATTTCTAAGGGTCGCGGATACTTACCTGCTGAACAGAATCCCCGCGCCAATCAAGAACTAGGCGTGATATCTGTTGACGCAATTTTTACTCCAGTGTTAAGAGTAAACTATAATGTGGAAAATGCTCGCGTGGGCCGATCAATCGATTACGATAGATTGATTCTGGAGATATGGACTGACGGCAGCGTAAAACCGGTCGATGCTTTAGCTTACGCAGCTAAAATTTTGAAAGATTCGCTGAATATATTTATCGGTTTTGAGGAGCAATCCGAAGAAGAGGAGAAACCGCCGGAGAAAGAGAAGACCGAGGAAGTCTTGGAGAGCGTTTTAGCTCTTCCGGTGAATATCATAGAGCTAACTGTCCGTTCTATAAATTGCTTAAATCGCGCCAAAATCAAGATTATCGAAGATCTGGTAAAACAGACTGAGGATAAATTACTGGGTTTCCGAAACTTCGGGAAGAAGTCCTTAAATGAAATAAAGAAAAAGATTACCGAATTGGGCAAACAGAAAGGGGTGGAGCTATCCCTGGGAATGGCTATCCCTGAAAAGGATAAAAAGAAAGAGAAAAAGTAAAGGAATCCATATATGCCTGAAGGAAGAGCTGGAAGAAAATTGGGTCGCACTACAAGCGGGCGTAAAGCACTGTTGATTAGTCTTGCCACAGCACTATTCAGGCATGAACAGATTATAACCACAGAAGCAAAAGCCAAAGAACTGAGAAGGTTCGCTGAGAAGGTGATTACCAGGGCAAAAAAAGGTGGGTTGAGTAGTTTTCGAGAAGTAAACAAGGAGATTAAAGATAAAGAGGTAATCAATAAAATATTTGAGACTTTGGTACCGAGATTTAAAGAGAGAGAAGGGGGCTATACGAAAATTATTAAATTGGGCTATCGACAAGGGGATAGAGCGAGAGTAGATTTGGTTAAGCTTTGCGGTCCTCTGGAGAAGGCGGAATAAAGGAGGAAAAGATGTTTAATTTCCTTTTAGGATTATTTTCCAATGATATGGGGATAGACCTGGGAACATCTACTACCCTTGTATATGTGAAAGGGCAAGGTATTGTCCTCTGGGAACCTTCAGTAGTAGCAATCAATAAAGATACAGGAGATATTTTAGCGGTGGGCACCGAAGCCAAGAAGATGATAGGGAAAACGCCTGCCAATATAACTGCTTTTCGTCCGATGAGGGATGGAGTTATTGCCGACTTTGAAGTAACAGAGAAAATGATTCGACATTTCATAAAGAAGGTGCATAACCAACGGAGCTTACTCCATCCACGGATAGTGATTGGAGTTCCCTCCTGTATTACTGAAGTGGAAAGGCGTGCGGTTAGGGATGCTTCTGAACAGGCGGGAGCACGAGAAATACACTTGATCGATGAACCAATGGCTGCAGCTATCGGTGCTGAAATTCCCGTTCAAGACCCAGCGGGGAATATGGTAGTGGATATTGGAGGGGGCACGACAGAAGTGGCGGTTATTTCTTTAGGAGGCATGGTGCTTTCCAGGTCAGTTCGAGTAGCTGGTGATGAAGTGGATGAAGCGATTATAAGCTATTTTAAAAAGGAAAGAAATTTATTAATCGGAGAAAGAACAGCCGAAGAAACAAAGATCAGGATTGGTTCTGCTTTGCCGGAGAAAGAAGAGAAGACAATTGAAGTTAAAGGGCGCGATCTTGCTACAGGCTTGCCCAAAACTGTCAAGGTTTCTTCTAGAGAGATGCACGAGGCAATAAAAGGCCCAATCAAGATCATTCTAAACCTGATCAAGGATACATTAGAAGATACTCCTGCCGAGTTGTCTGCTGACCTTGTTGACCGGGGGATTATTCTGGTAGGAGGGGGAGCTTTGCTCTCCGGGCTCCCTGAACTATTAAGCAAAGAGACTGGACTTCCGGTCAATCTCGCCCCTGACCCACTAACCTGCGTAGTCCTGGGAGCTGGCACCTATCTGGAAGAACTGGAAAAAATAAAACAGAGGAAATAAAAAATATAGTATTTGTCTTACTTGGTGATTTAGGTGCTACTCAAAGAGAAACATAAATTGCTCAGGCTATTAATAATTTATCTATCCATTTCCCTTTTACTTCTCATTTTTCGCACGGGTCGGACAGTTAAAGTAGGCAGAGCTCTTTTCTTATATTTATTGGCTCCCAATCCCAGGATAGTAAGTAAGCTATTGAGTGAAACTGGTCGAATTGGGAGGAGCATATCTCAGCTCGTTTCTGCTCGTGAAGAAAATAAAATCCTCCAGGAGAGAATAACTTCTCTTCTCCAGGAAAAGGAAAAGCTTCAGGAAACCATTTCTGAGAGCAAGAGGTTAAAGAGAATCCTCAATTACCAGGAGGAAACTCCTTATGAACTGGTTTCAGCCAGAGTGGTAGGATGGACTCCTTCCCTGTTCTCTTCTGCTTTACTCATTGATAAAGGAATAAATCAGGGATTTGAAAAAGATACACCTATAGTTGCCTGGCAGGAAGGAGAAAATCCACAAGATCCTGGAGTAGCAGACTTTAGTCTGCGTTTGAATGGAATGGCGGTAGTGGGCAGGATTAGTGAGTCCGGACCTAATATGAGTAAGGTTCTGTTGATAACCGATGCCAATAGTGAATTGGCGGCCATGGTTCAGAGAAGCAGGGAGAAAGGAGTGATTGCCGGGACAGGAAAGAGGTTTCTTTTGCTCAAATATCTATCTCCCACTGCGGATTTGGAAATTGGCGACCTAATCATAACTTCCGGTATGGGAAGAACATTTCCTGCAGGAGTGGTTATTGGTTCGGTGGCGGAAGTTCTAAGGGGGGTGGGAGGATTGGAGAAGAGGGCGCGGGTAGTTCCCCGGATAAATATAAATCAGTTAGAGGACGTCCAGATAATTAAAAAATGAAAAGATATATCTTCTTTTTGGTATCCCTCCTTCTATTTGTAACAATTCAGATTGTCCTTCTCCGTCACTTAGCCATAAGAAATGTAACTCCCGACCTGATACTAATAGGAGTGGTCTACTTTTCGCTGAAGCATGGTCCTACATTGGGGATTCCCATCGGGTTTTTTTTAGGGTTGCTTCAGGACCTCTTTGCTTTTGGGCTCTTTGGGGCTAACTGTTTAATTAAGACCCTGATTGGCTTTTCTGTGGGAACATTCCAAAAAAGACTGGTTAGAGGAAATCCCATGAGCCAGATATTTGTGGTATTTTTTGCCTGTCTTTTTCAGTATTGGAGTATGTATTGGATAAAAATTTTCTTTGGTCAATCCCCACCTCAGGTGCCGTTCTTTGCAGTTATTTTTTATCCCGTTTATAATAGTCTCCTGGCTCCTTTATTATTCTGGATAATAGAACAATGGGAAAAGTTGTGGGGGGGAGGAGTTTATGCACCAGAGCGAGATCGATCGGCAATTTGAGGCGAAACTCCAGAGATCTCTGGTCTGGTTTAGATATTTTACAATCGCCGTTATTGCCATTCTTTTCATAAGGCTATTCAGCCTGCAAATAATCAAAAAAGGGGAACTTTACAAACTTTCCGAAGCCAACCGTATCCAGCTTTTTTTCGACCCTGCTCCCCGGGGAATTATCTACGACCGGAATGGCAAAGTTATGGTGGAGAATATAGGGTCCTTTTCGGTTCTCTTCTCACCCACCAGTTTGACCCGCGAGGAAACGGAAGAGATACTTAAAAAATTAGGCGAGATTCTAAATTTGGACTACCATTCGATATTAGCAAAAGTGCACTCTTCGATTCGCCAGCCACTAAATATCCTTCTGGCTGAGAACGTTCCCCGCCCCAAGGTCTTCTGCCTGGCAGAGGAGAAAGTTAACCTTCCTGGTGTAAATATTGAAGTCCAACCTAAACGCCATTATCTACACAGAAATTTCGCCAGCCATCTTTTGGGTCATCTAGGAGAAATCGGACCAAAGGAGCTACGAGCTCTATCTAGGGCTGGATACAGGTTGGGGGATATTATCGGAAAATCTGGCGTAGAGAAGATTTATGATAGTTCTTTACGCGGGAGAAGTGGTGGTCGACAGGTAGAGATGGATGCCAGGGGTCGCCAGATTAGAATAATTAGTAGCGTCTTGCCTGAGGAAGGCGATAGTCTAATTCTGACCCTTGATGAGAGAATCCAGAAGCTCTGTGAGGATTCCCTGAAGGGTAAAGCAGGTGCAATCTGTGTAATTAACCCTGCCAATGGAGAGGTCTTAGCCCTGGCAAGTAAACCCGATTTCGACCCCAATCTGTTTACCGAACGTCTCACTCCATCTCGCACCCAGGAGTTATTTACCGACCCAGGACTTCCTATGTTCAATAGGGCAATTCAAAGTCAGTATGCTCCTGGCTCTCTATTTAAAATTATTACCGCCATAGCTGCTCTGGAAGAGGGAGTCATCAGTGTAGATGAGACTATGAGCTGCCGGGGGAGCTTGCAAATCGGAAATAGAGAGTTTAAGTGTTGGAGAGAAAAAGGGCATGGTCGTTTGCACATTGTTCAGGCGATTGCTAAATCTTGTGATGTATTTTTCTATCAGCTCGGTTTAAAAGTGGGTGGGGACAAGATAGCAAAATACGCTCGCATGCTGGGATTGGCGGAAAAAATTGGCATTTCCCTGCCCTCAGAGGCAAGGGGTCTCGTCCCGGATTCCACCTGGAAAAAGATAAATTTTGGTGAACGGTGGTATCCTGGTGATACAGCTAATATGAGCATTGGTCAGGGTTATCTGGAAGTTAGTCCTCTACAGATGGCAAGTTTAATTAGTCTGGTAGCTAATGGAGGTATAATTTATAAACCTTTTATTGTTAAGAAAATAATTGATGGGCAGGGGAATGTAATTAAGACTTTCCCGCCCGAAGTGATGGGAGAGGTGAAAATTTCTTCGGGGACACTCTCCATCGTAAGAAGGGGACTCAGAGAAGCTGTTCTCTCCGGCACTTCTCAGGTAGTAAAGTTTAAAAGATTGAGTGTGGCGGGCAAGACGGGAACTGCGGAGAATCCCCATGGGGAAGACCACGCCTGGTTTATCTGCTATGCGCCAGAAGAGGCTCCCATAATTGCTTTAGCCGTCCTGGTGGAACACGGGGGGCATGGAGCTAGTGCGGCTGCACCTTTAGCCAGACAGATATTGAATGGAATATTTACTCTTAAGGGAGAGAAAGAACCAGAAATTTTCGTCTATAAAGACTAAAAAATGGGGTCAACTCTATTTTTTCTAAAAGGAGTAGCTCCGATTCATCGGAGCGTTTGGAGTAGCAGACTTTAAGTCTGCGTTTATCGGAGCGTTTAGAATATGCGCCTTAAAGACATTTCTGTAAGATTCGATTACTATCTATTTTTTGCCATGGTTCTCCTTGTTGCCATTGGCTGTTTAATGATTTATAGTGCAATGTATGGAAGCCCGGCGAAAACTCCTTTCTATGCAAGACAAGGTTTTTATGCTCTCCTGGGGATGGCAGTAATAATAGTTGTAATGGGTATAAATTACCAGTTATTCAGTCAGTATGGGAAATGGATATACCTATTTTCACTTCTTCTATTAGTTCTCACTCTATTATTCGGTAAGAGTGCACATGGCGCCCGCAGCTGGCTTCCTATTGGGAATCTCACGTTTCAGACTGCTGAGTTCGCCAAGCTCGGTCTGATTATTATGCTCGCTCAACACCTAACCAATTATCCCGAGGCGGTGAAGAGAATTTCCGGACTGATAGTTCCTTTCTTGTTAGTTCTTGTCCCTGTGGCACTTATTGTATTGCAACCCGACCCGGGCTCGGCTCTGGTCTTTCTGGTAATATTTTTGGCAATGTTATATCTTGGAGGAGCGAAGGTAATCTATCTCGTATCCTTTATCTCTATGGGAATTTTAGCTTCAGGAATTCCTTTACTTTTGGCTCTCGACTCTCAAAATAAGACTTTTTTTCCCAGAATTTTCAGTAACCTTGGATCCACTCTTGGCTTTATAATAGTCGTTATTGCAGTTATTGGGCTCGTCTGTTATGTCTTATCCAGGCTTAAATTTCGTGTAGGGGTTAACCATTTTCTGTTCACTTCCTTAGTTGTCTCCGGTGGAATTATGCTTTCTTATCCTTTAGACCTCTTTCTAAAAGAGTATCAGAAGATGAGATTGGTCTGCTTCATTAAACCGTCCATCGACCCATTAGGTGCCGGATACCATATAATTCAATCCCAAATCTCCATTGGTTCAGGTGGCTTCCTGGGGAAGGGGCTGTTAACAGGAACTCAAGGGAAACTGGGTTTTCTTCCAGTGCAACATACAGATTTCATCTTCTCCCTCTTTTCGGAGGAAATGGGATTTCTTGGCGCTGGCTTGTTGATTTTACTCTTCTCCATTTTGCTCTTGCGGGCAATAAGAATTGCTTCCCTGGCAAGGAACCGTTTTGGAAGCCTGTTAGCAGGGGGCATTGTGGCTATGTTCCTTTTCCAGATTATTGTTAATTTGGGAATGACTATGGGAATTATGCCGATTACCGGGCTTCCTTTACCTTTTGTCAGCTATGGAGGCTCTGCCCTGATTACTTATATGGCTGGGGCAGGGATTCTTTTGAATATCTACAGTCGCCGCCTTACGTATTGGTAAACTATTTCGTAGCAACTCCCCTCTCCCTTCTGGGGAGAGGGTTAGGCCTGCCCGTGCGCCTGCCCATTCTGGGCCACGGCCAGGGATGAGGGGGAGTTAGAATTTGGAAAAGACCGTGCTGGACGACATTTTACCGTTTGTTTCTAAACCGGGCAGGTATATGGGTAATGAGTGGAATGTAGTCCATAAAGATTGGGAAAGCGCCCAGGTAAAAGTTGTTTTATGTTACCCTGATATCTATGAACTGGGCATGTCTAACCTGGGACTACAAATTCTCTATTCTATTATTAACCAGAGGCAAGACTCACTTGCTGAAAGGGTCTATGCCCCGGGATTAGATGTGGAAGAGATATTGAAGGATAGAGAAATTCCTCTTTTTTCCCTGGAGTCAAAGAAACCTCTTAAGGATTTCGATATTATTGGTTTTACTCTACAGCACGAATTATCCTATACCAATGTTTTGAACATCTTAAATTTAGCAAACATTCCCCTTCGTTCCCGGAACCGAAATGGGAAATTTCCCTTAATAATAGCGGGTGGTCCTTCTGTTTCTAATCCCGAACCTTTAGCCGATTTTATTGATGCTTTTGTCCTGGGAGACGGGGAGGAAGTAATAGAAGAAATTATAGAAACTTATAAGAAGTGGAGTAGCAGACTTCAGTCTGCGTTTAGAAATAAGGGAAATGGGTTCCTTAAAGCACTGGCAAAGATTCCCGGAGTCTATGTACCATCGTTATATGAAGTAAATTATAAAGAAGATGGCACTATCCAACGGATGGAGAGGAAAGAAGATGGAATCCCCGAAAGGATAGATAAGAGAGTAGTAGACCTGGAGACCTCTCACTATCCTCTGGCGCCACTGGTACCATTAATCGATATATCACAGAATCGGTTGAACTTAGAGATACAGCGAGGTTGTCCCCATAGTTGCCGCTTCTGTCAAAGCCAAGCAGTATATGGACCTTGCCGGGTAAGGCCCAAAAAGAGATTGCTGGAAATTGCTAAAGTCTCTTTAAAATCGACTGGTTATGATGAGATGTCTCTAACCTCCCTTTCCTCTACCGATTATCCTGGAATTGAGGAACTTATTGGTGAATTCTTAGCTTGCTTTGGAAAGAATCACACTTCCATCTCTTTACCTTCTCTAAGACCGGATAAGTTTTCCCTCGCTCTGGCAATCCAGATTCAAAAGATTAGGAAGACAGGATTAACTTTTGCCCCGGAAACAGGAAGTGAAAGATTGCGCAAATTAATTGGTAAGAAAATTAGTGATGAAGAGTTCACTTCTACCATTTCCCAGGCCTATAATGCTGGCTGGAGGCTGGTGAAATTATACTTTATGATTGGTCTGCCTACTGAAGAAGAAGAGGATATTGAAGCGATAATAGAACTGGTAAAAGAACTAAAGAAGAGACACAAAAACTTAAACTTTAACATAACCATTGCTCCCTTTGTTCCCAAACCACATACTTCTTTCCAATTGCTCCCTATGGAAAAGCTTACAGAATTGAGAAGGAAAAAGGATTATCTTTCTCGCCGACTTCCCGCCCAGGTTAAGGGTCATATTGTGGAATCTTCTTTTTTAGAAGCTGTGTTCAGCAGGGGAGATAGGAGACTGGGAATGGTTCTGGAAAAGGCCTGGGAAATGGGTTGTAAATTTGACCAGTGGAAAGAACATTTTCGTTTCCCTGTCTGGCAGGAAGCTTTCTCCAAGTGTTCTATTGACCCCGACTTCTATGTCTATCGAAAGAGAGACTCTGAGGAAATATTACCCTGGAGTCATCTCGAATTCTGGGGACATCCGAATTCTAGGGACACAATACTTAATTCCAGGATGGCATAATGAACAGTGTTCAAAGAGTTAGAATAGAATATAGCAAAAAAGGGCCCATTCGTTATATAGGGCATCTGGACTTAATGCATACGTTCTTTCGCGCCCTCAAAAGAGCCAACTTACCAGTAAGTTACACTCAGGGATTTAATCCGCGGATTAAATGTTCTTTTTCACCTGCTCTTCCTTTAGGATTCGCCAGTGAGGCTGAATATATAGAACTATATCTGGATAAGAAAATAGACATTTCCAGTTCGACAGGTAATCTACAGAAAGAATTACCCGAGGGACTGACTGTTCGCGATATGGAAAAACTTCCCTTGTTCGGTAAGTCCAACAATGTAAAGATAAAAACGGTTACATATAGAATTAATCTTCAGCAATTTTTTGGGAAATCCACAGTTCCGGGTCAAGCAAACAAGGAAGATATAGAAGTAAAGATAAGAAATTTTCTGGATAAAGAAGAGATTCTCCTTATAAATAAGAAGGGAAGGAGAATAAATGTCCGCCCTCTAATTTTAAGTATAGAAATGGAGAAAGACTGGAACATTAGACTGTTGCTGAAGGTAAGAGGGGGTTTCAATTTCAATCCCAGAATAATCATCAAGACACTTCTGGGAGTGGAGGAGAAAGATTTAGCTTTTGTCGAGTTTACCAGAGAGAAATTCTTATTTTAAAAAGGGGACAGCGACCTTTTTTCTAAAAAATGAGAGGTTACTCTTTCTTCTCTTTTCACCCCCCAGTGAAAAATGGGGTCTAACGGAGGCTGACCCTTTTTCTTAGAAAAATGGTCGCTGTCCCTATTTACTATTTAAAGGAGAAAATTATATGAAAAAAGAAATAATAGTTGATGTATCTGAAGATGAAGTGAGAATTGCTCTGGTTGAAGATGGGCATCTCGTTGAGTTATTCATTGAGAGAATAGAGGAAAAGAGTTTAGTGGGAAATATCTATCAGGGGAAAGTGGTGAATATTCTAAAGGGACTCAGGTCTTCTTTTCTGGATTTAGGGTTGGAGAAGAATGCTTTTCTCCCCTTAGGGGATATTCCACCGGATAAGAGACAGATAAACAAGGGCGATCGTTTATTGGTTCAGATAGTAAAGGAGTCAATTGGAGCCAAAGGAGCAAAGGCCACAGCCGAGATAAGCCTTCCTGGAAGGTATCTTGTGTTCATGCCCAACGTCGAGCATATCGGGATATCCAAGAGAATCCTGGATGATAAGGAACGCAGGAGATTAAGAGAAATAATTAAAGAGATTATTCCAAAAGGAGCAGGATTTGTTGTGCGCACAGAAGCCAGCGGTCATCGCAGAAAGGATTTAATTCGCGAATGTAAGTATCTTTTGGATTTGTGGCAGATAATAAAGAAAAAGAAAGAGATAATTGGGGAAGGATATCTTGTGCACAAGGCATTTGGTCTAATCTTTTATGTAGCGCGAGAACTATTTACTGAGGAAGTAGACAGTCTAATCATAAATTCCCTGACGGAGTATAAACAAGTCAGAAGTTATGTGAAGATGACAGATCCTCGTCTTCTAAGGAAGTTACGTCTCTATAAGAAGAAATCGCCACTTTTTGAGATGCACAATTTGGAAAAGCAGCTGTCCAAAATGAAAGACCAGAAAATTATATTGCCTTGTGGAGGTTCAATTATCATTGAGCAAGCAGAGGCTTTGACTGCGATTGATATCAACACAGGTAGGTTCGCCGGGGGAAAAAGTCTGGAAGAGACAACCTTCCTCGCCAATTGCCAGGCAGCTGAGGAGATTATGCGGCAGGTTCGCCTGAGGAACATCGGAGGACTAATCATTATAGATTTTATTGAGATGAAACAGAGAAAAAATAGAGATAAAGTTATGGATATTCTACACCAACAGACTCTGAGGGATAAAGCGAAGATAGATTTGCTACCCATTACCAAGCTGGGACTGGTGGAAATGAGCCGTCAGAGGAGAAGGGAAAGTATCATTGATATACTTTGTCAGCCCTGCCCTTACTGTGCAGGCAGTGGATTAGTATTTTCAGAAAAGACTATGTTTATAAAGATTAAGAAAGAAATTTTAAGAACTGCCGCCCAAACAGGGAATAAATATCTTAATGTGTTTATGAATCCCAGGATTGCTCCTCTATTCGACGATAAAAAAGTAGAACAAATTTGTAAAATGACCGGTAAGATAATAAAAATCAGACCCGATTATAAACTACACGTAGAAGAATTTAATATCACTCCATAAAAAAAAAGGGGCAGAGTCATTTTTTAAAAAAAGTGACAGGTACTTTTTTCTACAGTTGTCTTTTGTAGCCGCAAAGCGTAAGCTTTGCCTCTATATTACCCCGTAGTAACAATTTTTTCCTTTCCGGAAGTGAGTTTGCTACT
>DATKVN010000025.1 GCA_035530055.1 bacterium
GCCGAGCCTCCGTAGAGAGCCTTAAATTTAATACCACAAAACTGTGGAGGATTATGCGAGGCAGTAACCATTACCCCGCCATCGCATTTTCCTTCCACTATGGCAAAAGAGACGCAAGGAACAGGAACAGACTTATTACTAAGAATCACTTTGATTCCATTTCCGGATAAAACTTCAGCAATTAGCAAAGCATATTTCTCAGCAAGAAAACGATTATCATACCCCACAACCACCCCTTGTGGCTTGTTACCTGTCGCTTCTTCCTTTAGGTAGTCTGCTATCGCCTGGGCAACGATTCTCACATTATCGAATGTGAAATCGTCAGCAATAACTCCTCTCCATCCATCTGTGCCAAACTTAATTTTTACCATACCAGGATTACCAATCCCTCCCTTTCGGGAGGACTCCAAAAGATTCTGGAGTAGCAGAGCTTGCTCTGCGTTATTAATACGAAACAAGTTTCGCTACTCCAAAAATCCTGGAGTCCTTGCGAAAGCAAGGAAACTATATGTATTTTTTAAATTTTGGGTCTTTTTTTAACTTCTCCACCAATTTCTTAACCTGTTGACCCTTTCCTTTGGGAAAGACTAAGGTAACATCTTCTGTAGAGACAATAATAAGGTCAGATACGCCAATTGCAGATAATAGTCCTTTCTTATTTACAATTGTGCAGTTTTGAGTATCCATCATCGAAACTCTGCCTATAATAGCATTCTTCCCTCTGTCGCGCGAAAGAAATTTATCCAGCGACTCCCAGGAACCTAAATCCTCCCAGGAGAAATCGGCAGGAATGAGAAGACTATTCTTTGCTTTCTCCATTATCCCGTAATCAATAGAAACATTAGGCAATCCAGGATACAATTTACTTATGTTCTTTGAAGAAACCATTTGCAATTTCTGGTAGAGGGAAGGCATATATTTCCCTATTGCCTCCAGAATTACTGACTTCCTCCACACAAACATTCCGCTATTCCAGAAAAATCTACCAGTTTTAATGAACCTTTCGGCGTTCTTCTTATCCGGCTTCTCTACAAATCTTTTGACCCTAAACACCTGTTGTTTCTCTTTATTCCCTGCCTCTATGTATCCATAACCAGTTGCCGGGTATGTTGGTTTAATACCAATAGTAATTAGATTCTCCGTTTCTTTAGCAAGCGTAACTGCTTTTTTCAAAGTATCCAGGAATTTTCTTCGAGGCTTAATTATATGGTCTGCCGGTAAAACAACCATAACCGCATCTTCTTTAATCATTTTCGCCGCCAGGCCAATACAGGGAGCAGTATTCCTCCCAACTGGCTCAGAGATTATGTTTTTTCTGGGCAGCTGGGGAAGCTGGCGCTCAATGGCCCTCGCCAGGGGACGTCGGGTTACCACAAGGATGTCTTGAGGAGAAATAAGTGGCTGGAGTCTATCCACAGTTTCCTGCAGAAGACTCTTCTTTCCGGTGAGCGAAAGGAGTTGTTTGGGAAATTTCTCTCTACTTAACGGCCAGAATCTCTCCCCTTTTCCTCCCGCCATAATCACAGCTTTAATTACCATTTTCATCCCCTACCCCCTTACATCTACTGTTCCCTAAAAAAATCTATTGTCTTTTTTAACCCTTCTCTAATGTCTACCTTTGCCTTCCAGCCAAGCTTTTGCTCCGCCTTCTT
The DNA here is from genome assembly GCA_035530055.1 of bacterium. Lineage (NCBI taxonomy): Bacteria > bacterium. The sequence goes on from DATKVN010000025.1 coordinate 1,653, forward strand.
CACATCAAGAGAACTCCTCATTAACTCTCCAGCCCTGAGAGGTTTATACACTGCCTGTTTAGAGTATTGGGTTAGTTCTTTCATTTCTGAAAATAACTGATTTACCGAGGTAGATCTACTTGTCCCAATATTAAATATCTCGTTATCGCCATTTTCCAGACATAAAATATTCGCCTTCACTACATCTCCTACATAGACATAATCACGCACTTGCTCCCCATCGCCAAAAATATTGACTTCTTCGTTATTAAGCATCTTCCCGGAAAAGATTGCCACAACTCCAGCCTCACCATAAGGGTCCTGCCGGGGACCATAAACATTGCCATAGCGAAGTGCAGTATATCTTAAACCATAAATTTTCTCATAAGTAGAGAGATAACATTCCATGGCATACTTGCTTACGCCGTAAGGAGAAATAGGAGAAATGGGAGAATCTTCATTAGGAGGGAGATTGCCACATTCGCCGTAAATTACACCACCACTGGAAGCAAAGATTATCTTCTTAATTTTGTACTTCCGACAATTCTCTAAAATATTAAGTGAACCTTCTATATTAATCCGGGCATCAAAGGCAGGGTCATCTATGGACTTTCTCACGTCAACCTGGGCTGCATGATGACTAACAATATCAATTCCTTCTTTGTTAAAAACCTCTTCCAGTGCCTTATCACAAATATCTAAATTGTAAAACTTAGCTTTCTTATTCAGATTCTCTTTCTTCCCCGATGATAAGTCATCTACAACAACGACTTCATATCCCTTCTCGATATAAGCATCAACAACATTAGACCCAATAAACCCCGCCCCTCCTGTCACCAATATCTTCATATCCTCTTTTCCCCTGGAGTCCTCCCGAAAGGGAGGGTCCATAAACGGAACCTTGCTTTCGCAAGGACTCCATAATTTTTGGAGTCCTCCCGAAAGGGAGGGTTTTTAAACTTATTTTGCTTCTTTTATCCTGGGAATAACCATAACCATACCGAGAAGGAAATAGAAAAGCATGACTACTTCTGAATCCCCAAAATTATACTGACTCAATCCGGCAATTAGAAAAGCGGTAAGCGATCCCAGAAATCCCCATACAAAACCTTTAAAATACCCGTCCTCCAGTTCCTTGAAAATGTGAAAACCAACCTTGTAAATGGTTACCAAGAGCCAGAGAAATATACCCAATCCCAAAAGTCCACTGTCCACAGCCACATCCACGAAATTGTTGTGAGCATTGCTTACCGACTTCTCCTCTTCGCTCGGCCTATACCTTGGGTACACTTTTCTAAAGCCTTCCCAACCCACCCCTGTAATCGGATAATCTCTTAATATTCTCAGACTTCCCTCCCAGAACTCTGTTCTATCTCCAACTGGATGCTTGGACTTAACAGTTCCCGCCACCCGCTGAGCGAATTCCAAGGAAGGGAGAGCTAGAATCAAAATAGAACAAATCATAATTCCAGCTAAAATTGACAGAAGCAATCTTCTGCTACCCAAAATACCCATAAATATCAATCCGACAATCAATCCTATCCACACCGCCCGACCATATGAAAAGATTATGGCAGTCAGGATAATCAACCCTGACAACTGCAACCAGCGTTTCTTCCTTCTTATCCTAATATAAGAAGACAAGCCAATTACCACTGGCAAGACCAACAATATATAGTTTCCAAAAGTCGCCGGACCGTCAAAGAAACCTGTACTTCTGGCCATAGGCAAGCGGAGATGCTTAACGTTGCCGAAAAAATCTATTTTGGTAAGATGCTGGAAAATGCCGTAGGCTCCTCCAATCGTAGTAATCAAAACCAGAATTCGCACTAGCCTCTTAAACTGAATTGTGTCTTTGACATTATTCACAATTAGGAAAAAAATAAACATCCAGCCCAGAGTCATATAGGCTTTCAGGCTATGTTTAAAATTTACTGCCATAATTACCCCTATAGCTGCAGCAACCAGAAAGGCGACAATTGGTATATTAAGGGGATTTCTCGCCAGGCAAAATTTTTTCGTCAAGAACATCCTGACTAACCAAAACAAAAGTGCAAAAGATACGGCGGTCTGGGCTCCGGTAATGGAAATCGGTGACCAGAAGACAAACAGAATAAGAAAAGCCCCAACCAACCAATCGCAATATTTCAATAATTTATCTTTAACGACTTCCATATCGCTTCCTTGTCGTTAGGTATTTGTCATTTATCATTACCGTAAATAGTATGAATTTTTAAAAGGGTAATTCACGAGAGTTGACGCATTCAGAAAAAAATACCTTTAAGAATTGATGCCAAAATTTGTAGAGGTTACGGCAGCAGAAAAAAATAATAGTAATCTGTTCAAAAGCGTACTGGACATTAATTCTTTATAGAGATATTATCTTTGCATCAATTTTTATTTTCCTGGTCTGGCACATAAGAAGGTACTATTTCGTGTATTTTATTCAGAATTCTCTTCGTATCCATCATATGTGCTAACCTTTCTAGTTCCTTAACCTGGTTCCTTAGTATACGTGATTCGAACTCATTTGCCTGGGCGATGTAGATTTTCTCATACTTAGTAGTTTTATCTTTCTCTACATCGTGCAACGTTTCTTCATACAACTTTTCTCCCGGTCTTAATCCGATAAATTTAATAAAGATATCTTTATCTAACTTAAGTCCCGAAAGGGTTATTAGATTACGTGCTAAATCCAGTATCTTTATCTGCTCACCCATATCTAAAATAAAAATTTCCCCTTTTTTTCCTATTGCCCCTGCCTGAAGGACAAGTTGAGCAGCTTCACTTGCACTCATAAAATATCTTTTGGCTTCAGGATGGGTTACTGTTACAGGCCCCCTTTCCTCAATCTGTTTCTTAAAAAGTGGAATAACGCTACCGTCGGAGCCAAGCACATTCCCAAAACGAACCGCCATAAATCTTGTCTTACTATCCTTAGCCTTAGCCTGTAATATCATTTCACTAATTCTTTTAGTTGCACCCATAATACTTTTGGGATTTACGGCTTTATCTGTGGAAATCAAAACAAATCTTTCCACCCCATAGTGATTGGCTGCATAGATAAGATTGCGAGTTCCAATAATGTTGTTTTTTACCGCTGCTGCAGGATTTTCCTCCATCAAAGGAACGTGTTTATGCGCTGCAGAATGAAATATCACATGAGGTTTATAACGGGAAAATGTATGCTTTAATAGACCGATATCTTTTATATCTCCAATAATTGTTGTGAATTTAACTTGTGGATATTTTGTCTTAAATTCAACCTCTAAGAAATAAACGTTATTTTCATTATGGTCATAAAACATAAGTTCTTTTGGGGAAAAAAGAGCTATCTGTTGACAAAGTGCCGAACCAATTGAACCACCTGCACCTGTAACCAAGATACGTTTATTCCTAATATAATGACTTATCTCTTGTGCATCTATCTCAACTGTTTCTCTACCTAAAAGGTCTTCCGGCTTTACCCCTCTGGGTCTTACTTCTAAATCTCCACTTAAAATTTTCTGCAACCCAGGAACAATTTTAAGCTTAACGTTCGGTATCTGACAATGAGAGATAATTTCTCTAATAATCTTCCCTTTAGCCGAAGGAATAGCTAAAATGATTTCTTCAACTCCATACTTGTTAACGATAGCTGGGATATCATGTTTTGTGCCTAAAATTTTTATCCCTTGAATTCGTAAATTCTTTTTCGTAGGATTATCATCTATAAAGCCTACAATTTCCATATTCATAGCGGGATTATTGCGACATTCCCTTAATACCATAACTCCCGCTTCACCTGCTCCAACAATAATCACCCTTTTGTTTATCTTCGCTGATACAGGTTTAAATATCTCTATAAATAAACGCGTTACAAAACGCAACCCTCCAATAAAAGCTATGCATAAAATCCCATCCAGAAAAAATATTGAACGCGGGTAACCCACAATATTATAAATAAAAACGACCCCTAAGATAAATACAGCGGTAGAAAAGAAGTTTGCTTTGATGATTCTCCATAAGTCATCTATACTGGCATAACGCCAAAGTCCAGAGAAAAGTCCATAATAATAAAAGATAGCCATCTTAATAATAATCAAAAGAGGTAATGTTTTTAAAATAATTGGAAAATACTCACTTCTTAATCGAAAATCAAAGCGCAAGTAGAAAGCACCTACATACGCAATAATGACTAAGATAAAATGAACAACTATAGTAAAAAGACGGCGATATTTATGAATAAAATAATTTATCTTCATTTATAACCCACAACATACAAAACCTTATATCCAAAATTAGGAGAATCATAAGGTATAGAAACAGGAGGGGTATATTCTGCCATTCCACCAGATATTTCCGGCGGCAAGGGTAGCAACTTTCCGTAGAAAATTCTTTTCAACAGTTCTTTGCCTTCCATTGTTTTCGGAATTATCTTTAAAGCAACTGCTTTCCTCTTAATCCAAGAAATAATTCTATTTTTAAATGTTTTAGCTATTACAGGATAGTCTCCATAAAGGACTATGTCACCAAAATTATTCTGCTTTAGCAAGCCGAATAACTCGTGCGCAGAGAAATATTTATGACTATAAGGACTGGGATTAAAACCCGACCAGTCTTTGTTAGCCGTACAAATAAGAAGATTGCCCCCTTTTCTTAAAACCCTTTTTGCTTCTTTAACGAATTGCTCTGGATTTGCAAGATAATAAATAGCTTCATACAATATCACTAAATCAAAACTATTATTATCGAACGGCAGTTTATGCGCGTCCAGGATTTTTAACTCAATATTCTCTTTGTCTTTGTAATATTCCCGTGCAAATCTTAAGTTATTCTCATCAATATCAGCGCCTATAACTTTTTTTGCTTTTTTTGCTAAGTACCCTAACCCTTGCCCCGAGCCGCAAGCAACCTCCAATACTTCCTTTCCCTCACAAAATTCAGACGCAAAACGGTAACGTGTATACATTCGTTGTATCTGTTCCCTGCTGACTTTATACCCTGTTACTTCTGTTACTGTACTAAAATCAACTCGTCCCATATTACCTTCTAAAGAAATCCCTAATCGTTTTGATTACGATTTCAACTTCTTCATCTGTGAGCTGGGGATACATCGGTAAAGAAATAACCTCCGCGCTGATCCGTTCCGTCGTTGGGAGTTTAAAATGTCCAAGCCCTAAAGCCTTCTGTTTATGTAACGGCGTTGGCCAGGATATCAACACTTCAACACCTGAATCCCTAAGATACTGAGCTAAACGATCACGTTGCCCAGACCTAATTACATAATTTTGATATACATCAAAATAATCATTATTTGAACAAGGATGAATAATTATATCCCCCACGTCCGTAAGTCCAACATCGTATAACTTAGCTATCTCTCTGCGTCGTTCTATCCACTTATCAAAGTAGTCGAACTTCATATTAAGCATTGCAGCGTGCAAATTATCAAGCCTGCTGCACCAGCCAAAACACTCAATCACTTCTGCAGAGTCAACCCTCCCACTGTCTCTGAACGCCCGGAGTTTTCTTGCCAGTCTATCATCATTAGTACAGACCATCCCACCATCCCCCGCAGCACCCAACATCTTTGCCGGGTAGAAACTGAATATGCCTGTATCACCAAATGAAGCACACCTCTTATCCTTAAATTTCGCACCTAACGCCTGTGCTGCATCTTCGATTACTTTAAGGTTGTATTCCTTTGCCAATTCTATAATTTTCACCATATTACAGCTATGACCATTGAGGTGAACCGGGATAATGCCTTTCGTACGCCTTGTGATGGCAGATTCTATTTGATCCACATCCATATTAAAGTCATCCTTAATATCAATCAAAATAGGTATAGCCCCGCATTGGACAATCGCACCCACAGTAGCTACAAAGGTATGGGCAACAGTGATTACTTCATCACCCGGTCCAAAACCTAAGACATGAGCAGAGAGGTATAACGCATCCGTACCCGTATTCACCCCGATAGCATATTTGGTTCCTACATATTCGGCTATTCTTTTTTCAAATTCCTCTAAATGCCTTCTGAGTATGAAATCTCCGCCCGACATTACCTCTTCAAAGACGACATCAAACTCTCTTTTCATTTGTCGGTATTGTCTGGGATAGTTTACAAATCTTACCTTATATGGCCGCATTCCTCACCTTTACATTAAATCTCTTATAGTACTCGCAATCTTTCTATGGTCAGGATAATATGCCTTTTCTAAATTAGAACTTGCCGGTGCCGGGGTATCGGGCAAAGCTATCCTTCTAATAGGCGCCTTTATATTTTTAAATGGATTCCCTGATTCCGATATTGTAGCCAATATCTCAGCAGATAAACCGCAACTCTTCCAGCCGCCATCAGCAATTACCAACCTTCCCGTCTTCCTGACCGATTCGAAAAGAAGTTTTTTGTCCAACGGCTTAATTGAACGTAAGTCTATTACCTCTACATCGATTCCATCTTTTTTTAAGTCTTCTGAAGCCTTCATTGACTCAACTACCATATAAGAGGTAGCTACCAAACTCACATCCTTTCCCCTTTTTCTGATAATCCCTTTACCAATAGGAATAGAATAAACTTTTTCCGGAACCTCCCCCTCTAATGTATACAACCAGCGGTCATCTATATAGACTACAGGGTTGTCATCTCTAATCGCTGAAATCATCAATCCCTTTGCGTCATAGGGAGTAGAGGGCATTACTACCTTTAACCCCGGAATGTGAGCAAATAAAGCATAAAGCGCCTGGGAATGTTGTGCGGCCTGTTCACTACCTCTATTTATTATAGCCCAGATGACCACCGGAACCGAGCCTCTACCGCCAGACATATAATGCCAATTTGCTGCTTCGTTAATAATGGGATCCAGTGCATACATCATAAAATCCATCCTGGGATGTACAACTATCGGCCTCATTCCAGCTATAGCTGCTCCTACGGCAGCACCCGTAACAGCATTTTCAGAGACGGGCGTGTCAATAACCCTTTCTGGCCCAAAATCTTCCAGAAGTCCCTTGGCAGTATTACCCACATACCATGGACTTTTAACACCTTGTCCGATGAGAAAGACCGATTTATCCAGCAACATCATCTGGCGAAGTGCTTCATTGATAGCCAAGCTATATTGCAACCTTCTATTATTCTTTGAAGACATACTTCCTCAATTCACCTTTTTTGGGATAGGGACTTTTTTTAGCAAAAATATGAGCCTCATTAACTTTTCTTCTTATTTCCTTCTTTATCGCCTCTAAATTTTCTCTCTTAAAAATTTTATCCCTGAGGAGATACCGCTCAAAGTTTCTAGTTGGGTCTTTTTT
>DATKVN010000026.1 GCA_035530055.1 bacterium
AGCAAAGCGACGAAGCAATCTGACACGAAGTGTCATTGCGAACGAAGTGAAGCAATCTCATGGTTTGGCACGAGGTTGCCACGGGCTTTGCCCTCGCAACGACCCTGCGGGTCGATTGCCGCGCCCTTCGGGCTCGCAATGACAGAGCAAAAGTAAAGCTTTTTCAGAGACCTTCAATAAATTACTTGACAATAGACCGATATCGTTGATAGAATTAAATAAATTATCGTCTAAAAGGAGCATTTAATGCCTATTGCAGACCATAAAAAATGCACAGGTTGCCGCATCTGCGAGATAATTTGCTCAATTCAACATCATAAAGAAATGAATCCCAAATTGGCTATGGTAAGGATAAATAGCAATTGGCCCTGGGAGGACAAGGTAACCATCTGCCGGCAGTGTAAGAAGCCAAAGTGCGTTGAAGCGTGCGAGTATGATGCTATTGAAAGAGTTAACGGCTATTTAAGAATTAACCAGGAAAAATGCACTGCCTGTCTTGAATGCGTAAAGGCGTGCCCTTTTGACGGCGTGGTAGTTAGTGAAATAACTCAGAAACCTATTCTCTGTGATACGTGTAAGGGAGAATATCTGTGCGTTAAATGGTGCCCCGTAAAAGTATTTAGTAAAACATAAGGAGCAGATCTGACATGAGTAATAATAAATATTTTGGTTATGCTGGAAAGATTCTAACGGTGGACTTGAGTTCCTCTAATTATGTTGTTGAGGATACTCCTTTTGACCTGATTGTAAACTTCATGGGAGGCAAGGGATTTGGGGCGAAGATTCTTTATGACGGGCTAAAGCCTGGTTGTGACCCCTTATCTCAGGATAACATTATGGTTATGGCTACTGGACCTTTAACAGGGACTTTAATGCCGGCAAGCGGTCACATTGTCCTCAGCACTAAAAGTCCGTTAACTGGCATCTGGCTTGATTCCCATTGTGGCGGATTTTTTGGCCCCGAGCTTAAGATGGCCGGTTATGATGCCATAATTATCAAGGGAAAGGCGAAGAAGCCGACGGTGCTGGTTATTAAAGATGATGGAGTTTCCTTTGAAGATGGTAAAGATCTATGGGGTAAGTTTACTTTTGAGTCTCAGGAACTGCTGAGGAAAAAACATGGAGAGAATTGCCAATTTATGTGTATTGGTCCAGCAGGAGAGAGAAAAGCGAGGTTTGCCAATATAGTCTCCGGAGGTAGGGGTTTCGGTAGAGGTGGTTCAGGAGCTGTAATGGGGTCAAAGAACCTCAAAGCTATTGTCGTAAAAGGAACTAAGGGTATTAGAATTCACGATTTCGACGGTTTTATGAGGATTTGTACAGAAGCATATAATGAATTAACGGTCAGCCCTGACACAGGAGGTGGAAGACCCAAGTACGGAACTAATTCCATCTATTCATTTATGATTGAGGCAGGAGCTCATCCAGTTAAGAATTTTCAAACCGGAGTGTTTGAAAAAGTAAAAGAATGTAATGAAGATGTGCTTGACAAAAAGTACTATAAGAGACATATAGCCTGTTTTTCCTGCCCGATAAACTGTAGCAAGGCATCCCGGGTAGACGATGGTAAATATAAGGGAAAGTTTACAGAGGGCCCTGAATATGAGAATATGTGGAGCTTGGGCGCTCAATGTGGCAATAGCAATATTGGCTCGATAATTTATGGCGAGCATCTTTGTGATGAATACGGTTTGGATGCTATTTCTACAGGAAATGTGATTGGCTTCACCATGGAGTGCTTTGAAAAAGGGATTCTCTCGGAAAAGCAGATTGGTTTTCCCGTGAAGTTCGGAAACGACGAAGCAATAATAAAATTTATAGAAATGATGGCAAAAGGAGAAGGCGTTGGAGAATTGATGAGCCAGGGTGTTCGCCAGATGTCTAAGGAGTTGGGTAAGGGCACTGAGAAATTTGCAATGCATGTAAAGGGGATGGAAATACCGGCATACGACCCACGAGGCGCTTTTGGAATGGGCCTTGCCTATGCCACCAGCGACCGGGGCGCATGCCACTTAAGGGCATGGACATTAGGAGCTGAGATATTAGATGTCCGGGAGAGGATGGACCCTTTTGCTACAGAATTTAAGGCTGAGCTTGTGAAGAATCAGCAAGACTTTTATGCAGTCATCCAATCGGCAGTTGTCTGTTTATTTCTGAATTTCGGACTGACTCAGCGCCATATAACCAGGTGCATTCAGAGTCTCACGGGAATAAAGGAGTGGAAGACAACAGAGGATATTCTGAAGATTGGCGAAAGAATATATAATCTAACAAGGTTATTCTCAATGAGGGAAGGAATTTCAGCAAAAGACGACACCCTTCCCCAAAGGTTACTCCGAGAGCCTACTAAGGAAGGACCGACAAAAGGTATTGTAGTTGACCTTGATACAATGTTAAAAGAGTATTATCTAATCAGGCATTGGGATGGAGAGGGTAGACCCACCAAGGAGAAACTTACCGAACTCGGACTCGATAAATACAAGTAGAAAAAGGAGTAGCAGACTTCAGTCTGCGTCTTGACGCAAACTAAAGTTTGCAGCTACCAAATTTAATTTTTTGAACAATATTTAAAAGAAATGAAAGTAAAAATTAAAGCCAAATTTTTTGCTATGCCCAGAGATTATCAAGGCGAAAGAGAATTGGAAATGGAAGTCAGCGAGGACTTCCAGCAGGCTCTGGAAGAGATAGATTCGAGGACTAAAATAGGGATAAAAGAGAAGCTGGACAAAAGATTTGTCATTCTCATAAATGGAAGAAATTACAAGAAGGTTTTGGAAGATAAAGGCAAATTGGAAGAAGGAGATAATTTAGCATTTGTTCCATTTTTAGGAGGAGGATAAAAGATGGGAAAAGAAATATTTAGACCAGAAGGTGTTTATGCAGCGATGCTGACGCCCTTTGATGAGAAAGGGAAAGTCAATGGAACTGTCCTAAGGAAGATAGTAGACTTTCTGATAGATAAAGGTATAGACGGGCTATATCCAGTAAGCAGTGTGGGCGAGTTTGTGCATCTTAATCCTGAGGAGAATATGGAGATAATGGATATATGTGTTGACCAGGCAAAAGGAAGGGTTCCTGTTGTTCCTGGAGTGAGTGCTTCCTGCGCTGAAAAAGCTGTGATTTTGGCCAAGCATGCGGAAAAGATAGGCTGTAACGGAGTGGTGGCTTGCGCGCCTTACTATTTCACCGTCTCTCAGGAAATTGTAGAAAAGCATTTCGAGATTATCGCTGATTCTATTAGTATTCCCCTTGTGCTGTATAATATTCCTTTTGCTGCTAATAAAATAACCTATGATGTGGTAAAAAGACTGAGCAGGCGAGAAAATGTGGTCGCCTTGAAAGATAGTAGCGGGAGTATGGTTGATATCGTACATTTTATGGATAAAATAAGGATAATCGGTGAAGACCTGACTCTCCTGTTAGGAAGAGAAGACATATTCTTTCCCGGGCTTATGATGGGCGCAACGGGATGTATGGTAGCTGCAGGATGTATCGTGCCGGAAATTTTGAAACGGCTACATAAGTGTTTTAAGGAAGGGAACTACGATGAGGCGAGAGAACTTCAATTCTCGATACTGATTCTTTTGAGGGCGATGTGGTCTCTTACTATGCCCATAGGTTTTAAGGCAGCGATGGAACTTAGAGGGTTTCCTATGGGTCCATTCAAACAGCCACTGTCCGATGCCGAGCAGTATACCTATCAGATTACAAAAAGCAGAATTGAGAGAATAATGACGCCGCTTTTGGAAAAAATCGAGAAGATGGAAAAGGAAGAGAAAGAGGTCGTTAAAAAATAATTTGGTAGCCGCAACCTTTAGGTTGCGTTTATATACGCAGGCTGAAGCCTGCGACTACCGTTTTGTTCTTGGTAGAAAGTGAGATGGGGAAATTGGAATTCAAAAAAATTGTGGAAGCTGTTCTCGTTGGGGACGTTGAAAAAACGAAAGCTTTAACCCAGGAAATCCTCAACAAGGGTGTTTCCCCGCATGATGTGATTGAAAAGGGTTTGATGGAAGGGATGAATTTAGTAGGAGATAAGTTCGAGAAGAGAGAGTATTTTTTACCCGACCTATTAGTGGCAGCAGAGGCGGTAAAACGGGCCACGGAGATTATAAAACCTCATCTGAAAGGGGAAAGAGGAAGAGGCACTGTGGTTATCGGGACTGTGAGTGGCGATATACATGACCTGGGGAAGAATTTAGTTGTATCTACTCTTGAAGCCTCGGGCTTTAAAGTTGTGGATCTGGGAGTGGATGTTCCTTCCGAAAAGTTCGTAAACGCTGTAAAAGAGGAAAAGGCAAACATAGTGGCAATATCTGCTCTAATTACAACTACTATGTTGGGTATGAAGGATATTATAGAAGCAATGGTGAAGGATGGCATCAGAAAAGAAGTTAAGGTAATGGTGGGTGGCGCTCCCCTTGATGAAGAGTTTGCCAGAAAAATTGGTGCAGATAGATATGCGAGGAGTTCGAGGGATGCAACCAGGAAGGCAGTGGAGTTGGTAAATGGTTGAGATGACTTCCCGGGAGAGAGTTTTACAAGTTATCGAACATAGAGAACCGGATAGAGTTCCTGTCGATTTTGGCAATCGCAACTGGAGTATAGTAAACGCTCCTCCCTATGGTTATAAGGCACTCTGTGAATATTTAGATATTTCCGATTACCCTGAACCAAAGATTGTTTATCTTCTGAACCTTGTGAGTAATATTGATGAGAGGATATTGAGGAAATTTAATGTGGATATAAGAAATTTAGGTGCCGGAGGACTGGGAATGGAGAGACTCTCGGATGGGACTCTGAGAGACTTAGATAATCATGGGCTCATATGTAAGCCGGCTGGTCCATATTTTTCTATTCCCGATACGCTTGCTCCTCTTAAGGATGCAATATCGGAGAAGGATATAGAGGAGTACCCATTCTGGTCAGACTATCAAAATCCTGTATATGTAAAGGGGAAAGAGGAAGAAGCAAGACATCTTCACGAGCATACAGATTATGCCATATCTACCTGGGTTCCCAATGTTTTTCACCGGTATGCTTTTGTCCGTGGGTTCAATAATTTTATGATGGATATGAGAATAAATGTCGAATTTTTTACAGCACTAGCAAACAGGATACTGAAAGCTTCGAAGACTTTTGCGCGGGAGTTCCTGGGTAGGGTAGGAAAGTATATAGACATAGTCTGTATTGGCGATGATATGGGCGCACAGACTCAGCCTTTTATGTCCGTTGAGGATTTCCGAAAATATATTAAACCATACTGGGCGGAACTCGTTAAAGAGATAAAGAAATATACAGAAGCGAAAATTCTCCTCCACTGTTGTGGCTCGATTTACCCACTGATAAATGATATTATCGAGGTGGGCTTTGAGGTACTAAATCCTATTCAGCCTTTAGCTTATCAGATGGAACCAGAAAGGCTCAAGAGAGATTTCGGGGAGAGGATTTGTTTTTTGGGAGGAATAGATATTCAGCGGCTTTTGACCTTTGGCACACCTGAGGAAGTCAGAGAAGGAGTAAGAAGGGTGATTAACATACTTGCTCCCGGCGGTGGTTATATTCTTGCACCCTCCCACGATGTACAACCAGAGACGCCTCCCCAGAACATTGTGGCAATGTATGAGGCAGCCAAGGAGTTCGGGACTTATCCAATTAAAGGGAAATAATTTTTTTTTACTTGTGCTCTCCTTTCAATAAAGGGGAGTTTTTTTGTTAATTCACTTTTTAGGAGGATAAAATTGACAAGCCATAGCGGGAAAAGAAACCTAATTTCAATCCTGGATTTGACTTCAGATGAGATAATAGAGATTCTTCTTTCTGCAAGAGAACTGAAGAAGAGAAAGGAACCTAAAAGCACCTTAAAAGGGAAAGTTCTGGGAATGGTTTTCCAGAAACCTTCTACGAGAACCAGAGTCTCCTTTGAAGTAGCAATGTACCAATTGGGGGGATACGCACTATTTTTGAATGCCCAGGACCTCCAGTTGAGTCGTGGAGAAGAGATAGGAGATACGGCAAAGACTCTATCCCGATAC
>DATKVN010000027.1 GCA_035530055.1 bacterium
CGACGAAGCAATCTCGAGATTGCTTCAGGACTTTGTTCTTCGCAATGACACTGCGTGTCAGCATATTTCTCCGATCCTATCGGGGGTTTTTCTCCTATAAAAACCTGCCTTTTTGAAGAATTCCTATCTTTTCTTTCCAGAAGTATCCCATTTTTTGCTTGCAATTTGAGGCGGAAAGAAATATAATAGGTTCAATTTGGAGGTCGAGTGAAAAAGGGGTTTTTGAGAACAACTATTATTTTTATTGGTCTTCTTGTTGTGGCTCTGGGATTTTTATACTTAACCAGGACCACAAGGACTTTGTCCAGAATAATGAAAACTTATGTGGAAGTTGAGCTAAAAAAAGCTTTCCATAGAGAAGTTACTGTGGGCAAAATTAGTACGAATATTGTTAATCGCATTACCTTGCAGAATGTTGCTATAGCCGGTGAGAGGAGAGTGTCAGAGGGGGCAGTTTTAGTCTGTGAGAAAGTTACCATTAATTATAATCCCCTTCTTATTTTGCTCAAGAAACGAAATCTGGGAAAGAGTATAAGAAAAATTGTTCTCAAATCTCCCCGTCTCCTGTTGACCAATCGCATGGGTAAGTGGAATTTCGTGCTTCCGGCAACGTTCCAGAAAGAATCGGCTATTACTACACTTCCCCATATTGTAATTGTGGGCGGAAAGGTCACAATTGAAGATGTGGAAGAAAAAGTTAGAAAGATTGAAATAGGAGATGTTTCTGGTAGTCTCACTACAAGAGATAGAATCTACCGCTTACCCTGGCAAGAAAAGTCCCAGCGTGAGGAAAAGTTACGTTCACAAATCCATTTTAATTTTTCTGGTAAAAGTAACCAAAACAGGAATGATAAGATAAGATTGAAAGGCACGTATTCTAAGGAGAAAAAGGAATTAAGCATTAATTTAAATATTTTCAATTTAGACCTGGCAAATTTGAGTAACCTCTTTCTGTCCAGTCCAGACTTTAGAATATTAACGGGCAAAGGAAATCTCTCTCTAGATTTGAACACAACTCTCAATGAGGAAAATTATAACAGCATTGTTGGTATAGCGACATCTATGAATGGGGAGCAAAAGAGGTTTAAGGATTTTGCCCAAATTCTCTCCTTTTCTGGCGAATTGGCCCTCGCGGAACTATCCTGCCGATGGTTATCTCACACAGTGAAAAATATCAGAGGAAGGGTCGTTTTTGACAATCACAGAATTGGTAGTCAGGAAATATTTCTGCAATATGGAGGGGCGGAAATCAAACTTTGCGGTGGTCTGGAGAGATACCTTTCCCAGCCCGCTCTGGGAGTTAACCTTTCAGCCAATTTCGGGCTTTCTCGCATTCAGGAAATTGTCAAAATCGATGAGTTGAAGAGAATCCTTCCTTTAGACGGTTTGGCGAAAGTATCTGTGGATATATCGGGAAGTTTATCCAGTCCTAAGTTAAAAGGCTGGTTCCTTCTTCCCCAGGGTAAAATAGCGGGTCGGCTGGTTGAGGAATTCCAGGGTCAATTCATCTATCAAAACAGGATAGTGAGAATAATAAACCTGCAGGGTAGAATTTACGAGGGGACTGTGGTCTTTTCTGGGAAGATAGATATTGATAGACCCTATGTGGATTTAGATTTTGTTTTGCGTAGTATCGACCTGGGAAGTCTCCTTTCGCCATATTGGTCAGATAAAGCAAAGGGCAAAGGGTCTCTTTCCGGTGATATTTTCGGTAAACCCCTGGAAATCCAGGCTAACGGAAAAATAGACTTGACAGAAGTGAAATTTTTAGGAACCAATTTAGGGTCTGTCTCAGGAATTTTCAATTATGCAAACAGAGAACTAAAAATAGAAGCCAATACTAGAGAGGATAACTATAAGTTAAATACTACTCTCCTGTTGGGCAGGAAGGATATAAGAATTTCCCGATTAGAGATTTCTGCCCTCGGGCGCGCCGGGATGGCTTTGGCTGGTGAGATTGGACTTCTTGGGGACAAGAAATTGCAGTTAACAGTTGTAAACTCCTATGTGGAAACTGGACATCTGCCCTGGCTTGCCCGGCGAAGCGATAGATTTTCCGGGCGAGTCAATTTCCTGGGTAAAATTGGAGGAACAATCGAATCCCCCGAGGTTTCCGGAAAATTGTGGTCCACTAGTTTAAAAGTAATGGAGGAAAAGATAAAATTTGACTCTGGGGTTGATTACCGGGAGAAGATTTTGAAAGTCACCTCCTTTAAACTTAACAATGTCTACTATGCAAACTTAACTGTCAACTTCGCTGGAGAGATACCCGTGGTAAGAGGCTCCGTAGAATCAACAGATGGCGACTTGAAGTTAATCTCCACTCTATTTTCTGACAAGGCTGGCAAGCTGAGAGAAATGGTAGGTACCCTTCGGGGTAAAATCGATTTTTCCAACCTCTCCTTGAGTGACTCCTGGCGGGAGAATGTTAAAGCTAAAGGAGCAGTTTCCATCGTCCAGCCCAGGGTCGGCCAGGTCTCTTTTGACGAATTAGCTTTCGCATTTAACATAACCGAGCAGGCACTGAGTGTAGATAAATTTCGCTTTTCCCGGAGGACGGGGGAGGTAACAGGTTCTGCCCAGGCGGGAATGAGAAGGGGTAAGCAGAATACAATAAATATAGATACTGAATGGCGAGATTATCCAGTAAATTTTTCTTCTGGGAAACAGGTTAAAAAAGATGAAGATTCTAAAAGGAATATGGCTATACCCGGGAGAAGATTAAAGG
>DATKVN010000028.1 GCA_035530055.1 bacterium
AGGGCGAGTATACGTATAATACTACAATTCGTTTTAACTGGACTCAGAATAATCCTGACCCTGAAACAGCAATCTATAATTATAGGTTACAGGTGAGGTCTGAAGATGGGACAATATTTGATGGCAGTGTGGGTGACGTTAAGAGTTATAACGTTTCAGGATGTGGATATAATTTGACGTATGAGGCTCGAGTGATGTCACAGAGTGGTGGTGGCTGGAGCGCCTCCTGGTCGGGCTGGAGCGATGGGATAATGGTTGTCCGCCTACTCGATATATCTAACAACTTGATTCATCCCAGGAAAGCAGACAAGACAGCGACTATCAAGTATTTTATAATAAATCCAGCCAAAGTTAATCTAAAAATCTATAACCTGATGGGCGAGCTGGTGATGAGTTTAGTGGATAATGAGAATAAAGGTCAGGAGATGCATACGGAACTCTGGTCGGGAAAGAATGAAAAGGGCTCAACCGTAGCCAGCGGAATCTACTTAGTACATATAGAGGTAGGAGGAGAGAACGCAACAGAGAAAATATGTGTGGTGAAATAAGGAGGGTAAAATGGAAAAACAGAAAGGATTCACTCTTATAGAGTTGATGATAGTTGTTGCTTTGCTCGGTATTTTAGGATACGGGATAATGAAGTTCTTCACCAATACGTACAGAACCTGGTGGCAGACCAGTCAGCAGATTGATGCACAACAGAAGGCGCGTGTGGCTATGGACGAGATGACCAGGTTTATCAGGCAGGCAAGGCCTGTTACGGAAATAGTGGTTGGTAACTGGGGAAGTGAAGAGCCCAATACAATGATAATATTCACCCATATCGATGGCAGGCAGATTTGTTACTCTCAAGTTGGTGACAGTCTGAGACGGGAAGTTGATGATGGAGTTACTATTGTTGGTACTGACTTAATACCGGAAGACCTTGTCTCAGTCTATTTTGTGCTCGATTCCACGACCAGTCCAACTCAAGTGGATATCTCAACATTGACTGTGCGGACTCCGGGAACCGGCGGCGAGCAGGGTAGCCTAACCTTCCCCAGAAAGAGAGTGTTTTTGCGCAATCGTTAATTCCCCTCACCTTATTCCTCTTGCGTGGGGTGGCTATCCGATAAATATGAAATTCTTGGTAGCCGCAACCTTTAGGTTGCGTCTCCGACGAGAAAATTTCGCAGGCTAAAGCCTGCGGCTACCTGAAATGGAGTTATTGAGCAGTTTCCTTGAGGAGAGAGTTGGGGTGAGGGGGTAAAAGAAAGATTTATGAACAAGAGAAAGAAAAAAGGGCTTTTCATTACGCTGGAAGGACCCGATGGCTCGGGAAAGTCCACACAGTCTCTATTGCTTGCTCGCTATTTAAAGAGGAAAGGCTATAAGGTGGTGCGCACCAGGGAGCCGGGTGGGACGTCCATTGCTGAGGCTCTGCGCAGGATAATTTTGAATCCCAAAAATAGAATTTCCAAAGTTACAGAAGTCCTTCTTTATGAGGCTGGCAGGGCTCAGCATACGTCAGAACTTATTCTTCCCGCACTCCAAAAGGGTAAGATAGTGATTTGTGAACGTTATACCGACGCTACTCTTGCCTATCAAGGGTACGGACGAAAGCTGGATATTCGAATGGTTAAGGAGTTGAATCGGATTGCCTCATCTGGTTTGAAGCCCGATTTAACTATTCTTCTTGACCTCGATGTGAGAGAGGGGTTGGACAGAGCCCGAAAAGTCTCTCGGGGAAGGATGGACAGGATGGAGCAGGAGTCTATAAGGTTTCATGAGAGAGTGAGAAAAGGATATCTGGAGATTGCTTCCCGAGAGCCTGGTCGGGTTAAATTAATTAAAGTGAAGGAAACGCCGCAGAAGACACATTTAAAGGTTGTAAAAGTTATTGAAAAATTGGTAAAATAAATGGAGGGCGACCATGGAAGGTCGCCCCTACGTGACCCGAAAGGGAGGTGGGGGCGTTTTACACTCCATAGAAGTGGGAATCGAGAAACCAGTCGAAGGTTAGAAAGTTTTAAGATGAAGTTTTCTGAAATTGTTGGCCAGGAAGTGGCTGTTAATATATTGAAAAAGGCGATAGAGAACAACAGGTCTCATCACGCCTACCTATTTATGGGCCCTGACGGTGTTGGTAAACGGACGACTGCCATTGCCTTTGCTAAAGGCTTGAATTGCCGCTCCTCTTCCTCAGATGGCTGCGACCTGTGCGATTCCTGTAGAAAGATTGAAAATGGAACACATCCAGATGTGGAGTTAATTGGCCCCCGTGAGGGTGGGCTGACAATTTCCATTGACCAGATTAGAAAGCTTCAGAGAAGGGTCGCCTATAAGCCACTGGAGGGAAAATGGAAAGTATATATTATAGACGATGCTGCCAGTGCTACCGAAGAGGCTGCCAATTGTCTATTGAAGACTTTAGAGGAGCCACCTCCACAAGTAATTCTCATCCTCATCACTGAGAACATTTACCGTCTTCTCTCCACTGTTCGCTCTCGCTGCCAACTGATACTATTCAGGCAAATTCCCCGCACTCTAATAGAAAAGATACTGACAGACCAATACGAAGTGGCGCCTGAAGAGGCACGCCCTTTGGCCAGGTTTTCTTCAGGGAGTATTGGTCGAGCGCTTTACTGTCTGGAGAAAGAGACTCCT
This sequence comes from bacterium, assembly GCA_035530055.1. NCBI lineage: Bacteria > bacterium. The sequence continues at coordinate 2,647 of DATKVN010000028.1, forward strand.
GAGTTTGGGGAACGGTTGAGGGAGATTTTTGAAACGGGAGGTTCTCTAATTGGAGGTTACGGTAGTCTATTTCAATTTTCGGCTGAAATTCCCCGAGATAGAGAATCTACACTGGAGTTATTGAATTTTTTATTAGGGGATTTGGGCAGGAAATTTGTGGAAAACCCATCTATACTAAAACAGAAAAAGATAGAAATCGTTATGGAAACACTCGATTTAATTAAGAGGAATGTCAATGTGAATTTAGCAATAGATGGAATGCTGTTGAAATTGACGCAGGCTGAAGCCTGCGGCTACCAAGACTGATATGATCTGGTAGTCGCAACCTTTAGGTTGCGTTTTATACACCCCATAAATCGGGGCGGCTACCGGGTTATATGCCATTTTTTAAAAGGAGAAGAATATGCCCATTGTTGTGGGAGTTCAGATAAGAAGAACAAAGGATATTTTCGATTTCCTGCCAGAGGGAATAGACCTGGCTATAGGTGATAAGTGTTTGGTGGAGACAGAGAATGGGATGGAAGCGGGAGAAGTTGTCTCGCCGGAGAGAATGATTGAACACAGTAAGAAGAAGCTTTATCGGGTAATAAAAAAGATGGACTCTGGTGATTGTGAAGTGGTAAAGAGAAATGTTAGTAAGGAAAAAGAAGCATTTCAAAAGGTAATGCAGAAAGTAGAAGAACACGAATTAAAGATGAAATTGACCTGCGTGGATTATACTTTTGATTGCAACAAATTGTTTGTCTATTATACTGCAGAAGGAAGAGTGGATTTCCGTGAACTCATTAAAGACCTGGGGTACCTGTTGAAAACTCGCATACAGATGGTTCAGATTGGGGTGCGGGACGAGGCTAAGATGCTGGGTGGATTTGGACCATGCGGACTTCCCATCTGCTGTGGCTCATTTTTGAAAAATTTTAGGCCTGTTTCCATTGATATGGCTAAAGAGCAGGACTTATCCTTGAACCCGGCAAAGATTTCCGGAGTTTGTGGTCGATTGATGTGTTGTCTGGCATATGAGAACGATTTTTATCGTGAAGAGAGAAAGAACTTCCCTAAAATAAATTCCAAAGTGGCTACTGAGGATGGAATAGGAGTGGTTAAAGAAGTCAATATTTTACGGGGAGAAGTCACTGTTGAATATGGGGATGGAATATCGAAGAAGTTGCCTCGAAAGGAAGTATCCCCGGCAGGATTTTTTGAGAAGTTCAAATTTAAAAAATCAGAAAGTTAAAAATTTCTATGGCTAAGAAATTCTATATCACCACTCCCATATTTTATGTGAATGACCTACTGCATATCGGACACGCCTACTGCACCATAGCTTGTGATGTGGTGGCCCGCTTCAAGCGCTGGCTGGGGGATGAAGTTCTGTTTCTTACTGGTACTGATGAACATGGACAGAAGATAGCCCAGGCAGCCAGTTTGAAAGGTAAGACGCCTTTAGAATGGGCAGATTATATCGTTTCCGAGGACAAAAAACTCTGGGAGAAGCTGAACATTTCTCACGATGATTTTATCAGAACAACAGAAGAGCGACACGAAAGGACAGTGCAGGAAATTTTTACAAAACTTTACCGGAAAGGGGATATCTATAAAGGAGAGTATGAGGGATGGTATTGTACTTCCTGTGAGACTTTCTATCTGGAGTCACAGCTTGAGCAAGGTAAGTGCCCTGAATGTGGGAAAGTGACAGAGAAACTGAAAGAAGAGAGTTACTTCTTTAAACTATCTAAATATCAGAAGAGACTTCTCAATTATTTTGATGAGAATCCTGAGTTCATGCAGCCTCCCTTCCGCAAAGCGGAAATGGTAAATTTTGTTAAGGGAGGACTGAGGGATTTGAGCGTGAGCCGCACGGCTGTGAAGTGGGGAATACCAGTTCCTTTTGATGAAAAACATACTGTTTATGTCTGGCTTGATGCTCTGATAAATTACCTCACTGCCTGTGGATATTTAGAGGATAAAGTAAAGTTTGAAAAGTTCTGGCCTGCTGATGTTCATCTGGTGGGTAAGGAGATTTTCAAGTTCCACACCATCATCTGGCCGGCAATATTGATGGCTCTGGAGATACCTCTTCCCAAAAAGGTTTTTGGGCATGGCTGGTGGACTGTGGAGGGAAAGAAGATGTCCAAATCTCGAGGGAATGTGGTTGATCCGGTTGAAGTTTCTGAGGAGTTTGGGGTGGACGCATTCCGTTACTTCCTGATGAGAGAGGTGCCCTTTGGTCAGGATGGCGATTTTTCCAAAAAAGCACTTATCAGACGCTATAATGCTGATTTGGCGAATAATTTAGGTAACCTTCTGAGTCGTAGCCTGACAATGGTGGAAAAGTATGTTGAGGGCAGGGTGCCTGAACCGGGTGGAGAGGAGAAAGAGGATAAAGAGTTAATTCAAAAAGCGAAGGGACTTTTTGAAAGAGTCATCAAATATTACGATAAGCTGGAATTGAACAGTGTCCTGGGAGCTATTTGGGAAGTTATCGATTATGCTAATAGATACATTGAAAGGACAGCTCCCTGGAAGTTGGAAAAGACTGATAGAAAGAGACTGGAAACTGTGTTATATAATCTTTTAGAGACTTTGAGAGTAGTCACTTTCTATATTCTTCCTTTTATGCCCCAGACAGCGGAAAGAATCTGGGAGCGATTGGGGATGGAAGAGAAAATCTATAATCAGAAAATTGAAGAAGCACAGTGGGGAAGGCTCAAGTCAGGGACAAAGATTAAAGCAGGCAAGCCTTTATTTCCCAGGATATATAATGGAGTGTAATCGCGTAGGGGCGACCTTTATGGTCGCCCGACTACCAGTCAAACTTTCGTTTGACACTCCTATGGGGGAAAAGATAAAGGTGAGGGAGAGTGTCAATGATTGGGGTAATCTCTGATGACTTGACTGGGTGTGGCGATGTGGGATTACATTTTGCAGATTATGGTTTGAGAACAATTGTCCATACTTCTAACTCAGAGCGCCTCTGCAAAAATCTGAAGCCTGATGTTGACTGGGACGTTCTTGTGGTGAATACTGAAAGCAGGTTAGATGAACCGCAAACAGCCTACGAGAAGGTTAAAGGTGTCTTGAGATTTTTCAGGAAATTAAACATAGAACGGATTTATAAAAAAATAGATTCTACGTTACGGGGAAATGTCGGTGCGGAGATTGACGCGCTTTTCGATGAGTTGAACATAGAAAAACTTCCTTTTTGTGCTGCTTTTCCCAAAACAGGAAGGACTACAATAGAAGGTTACCACTATGTCTGGGGAAAACTGGTTACCAAAACGGAGTTTGCTCGTGACCCCAGGAATCCAGTTAATGAAGCTCACATACCCACTTTGCTGGAAGAAACATCGAAACATTCTGAAAGGATTAAAGTATATAATGCAAAGACTCAAAGAGATTTAAAAAATATCGCCAGAGAAATCCCGGATTACACGACTGTATGTGGAGCAAGCGCTCTGGCCGGGGAGTTGGTCAAATTCTGGGGGAAGGCGGGATCAAGCAGGGATGTTAAACCTAAGACAGTAACTGGTGGTTCAAAACCTGTGTTGATTATTTCCGGGAGTGGACAATCGGTTACCTACGAACAGATTGGAGAGTTGAAGAGAAAGAAAAGTTTATTGGCTGTGCCTATAGATTTCGAGCGAAATCGAGTGGAAATACCGGATGCGAAAAATGCTAAACACATATTAATCTATCCTCAAAAGAGTAACCACAAACTCGATGCAGAGAAGATTATTAGAACGATTGTCTATTTGACCACAGGACTTTGCAAAGGGGGATTCTTTCGTAATCTAATTCTTATTGGTGGAGATACTGCTTTCAATATCTGTCGAGCATTAAAGATAGAGACCTTTCAAATTATTTCGGCTGTATCACCGGGGATTGCTTTCTGTCGGACTTTAGATGGGAAGTACAACTTCATTCTGAAGCCGGGAGGGTTTGGGGACAAGGAAACATTGATTAGATGTGTGCAATTTTTTGGCCATAGTAGGTCTTCGTAGTTATTTGGCTTACTCCTGGCAGAGGCCATCTCACAACTTTCCGGATAGGTATTCCCTCCAGCATTTTCAGCCACCCTTTTCCCTTGGACGAGAGAGGGAGAAAAAGTAGCCTGTCCCCTTTTTCGCAGGAATTTCCCTCTTTCTTGTACTTTACAATTTAAAATAATATTTAGTATAATAAAAGACTGTCTATTACAAAAGGCGAATTTTAAAAAATGAGAAAAATTTTAAGTCTACTTCCGATATACTTCCTATTGATTCTTCTTCTTTTCCTTTTGGGCTGTGCGGGGGTGCCGCCAGCGGAAAGAGAAGTGAGGAGAGTTCCTCTGAAGCCTCCCGAAGTTCCCAGGCAGCTCCTCTGCCTCGCTCTTATCTGGGATGGGGAGATACCACGCGCGGGTGAGGCTAATTCCCAAACGATAATGAATCTTTTAGCCTTGTTAGAACGTTATCCCCAGACAGAAATGACTTTCAATTTATCTCCGGAAATGGTTGAGAATATGAGTTTGGGAGCGGTGGATATTTGTAGACGACTGCAAGACTCGGGTCGGATTGCAGTGGCAATGGTGCCTCCCGGCCGTCCCGTTCTTCCGCTTCTTTATGACACGGATTTAGTAAGTGTGTCGATGCCAGAGGCTTCATTACCTGCCAAGAAATACGAACATCCTGAAGATGTTAGAGCCGGAATAATGAAGGGAGTAAGCTTTTATCGGAAATATTTTGGCAAGTTTCCTCGCGGGATCTGGCTTCCCGAAGGCGCGGTAGCTCAGGAAGTATTGGAGATTGTTGGTGATTGTCGATTGGAATGGATGGCTTCTGGCGAGGAAGTGCTGGAAAGTTCGTTGAATATTGAATTCTCCAGGAATGACCAGGGCCGGCTCCTGAATCCTGAGTTTCTGTATCGGCCTTATATTGTGTCTGGGGAGAAAAGAAAAGTAACGATGATTTTCCGCGACAGGATGTTCAGCGATAGAATCAATCTTGTCTATCCATTAATGAGTGGAGAGGAAGCGGTGGGGGATTTTATGGAACGTCTCTATTCCATTCAACAGAAATGGAAAGAGAAATCCCCTCCTCTGGTGACCATAATTATAGATAATGACGAGAGCGTATATTTTTTAAGTCAGCTTTTTAATCAACTTGAGAAAGACCCCTTAATAAAGACTGTTACCGTACAAGAGTATCTGGAAGACTATCCTGCGGTAGCGAGCATAAAAAAACTATGGCCAGGTTCTCTGGTCAATGCAAATTTTGATAGCTGGATTGGCGAAGAAGAAGAAAATATCGCCTGGGAATTTTTGGCTGAAGCAAGGGCAGATTTGGAAGGTTATAAAAATAGTGGTAGAGCGATAATTGAGAAGCTGGATGAAGCGTTTGCAACAATTTTAAAAGCCTCCGATAGTAAATGGTTCTGGTGGTACGGTGAAGACCAGAATTCCGGTAGGGATGAGATTTTTGACCAGGAATACAGGAGCTTGTTGATTAAAGTCTATCAGACTATTGGTAGCGAACCGCCGGGGAGACTGTTCCAGCCAATTGTTGCTCAGAAGGAGTTCATCCCTGAGAGGGAAATTGTAGACTTAGTTACTCCCCAGATTGATGGTATAATCGATGAAGGAGAATGGGATAATGCCGGCTACTATCGGGCTGAGGGGTGCGAGATATTCGATAAAATCTACTACGGATACGATAGATTTAATCTCTATCTCCGGGTGGATACGAAAGATTTGCTCGCTGAAAGAAAGGGGACGGAATTCTTCATTGGATTCTATATAGGGACACCCGGGGCGGGTAAGTATAATCTGTCTACTCGCTACGTAGAACCTAGTGCAGGGAGAACATTGGGATTTGGACTATCTAACGAAGTAGCAATTTGGTTTAACCAATTTACTCTGGATTATGAGGCTGGGAGAGGAAGGGCAGTCCTTTCCAGTGCCACAGGGAAAGATACCTGGCAACCTATCACTGATATCTATTCTATGGCAGTGGGAGCCTATTCATTAGAAATTGGGATACCCCTTAAATACCTTAACGTTTCAGTTGGAGAAGCATTGGGAATGATTGCTGTGGCAGTAGAGGATGGCGTGGAATTAGAGAGTATGCCACCTTTTGGACCTATTAGTATAATTCTTCCCGAGCTGTTTCATAAGGGGGCAATTATTTCAAGAATTATCGACCCTGTTGGTGATGATTACGGACCGGGCACCTATACTTATCCTGCCGATGCGGTGTTTAAGCCCGGCTCATTCGATATTCGTGAGTTTTCCGTAAGTGAAGGGCTGGATTATGTGATTTTTAAGGTTAAATTGGGGATAATTGAAAATCCCTGGAATTCTCCTTCTGGTCTCAGTTTACAGATTATTGATGTTTACATTGACTTGAATAACAGGGCAGGAGCTGGCTCTATGCAACTTCTTCCCGGAAGGAATGCTTACGCCAGGGCTGAGGATGCCTGGGAATATGCAATCTCTGTGGATGGCTGGCAACAGATTATGTATAAGATAGATTCGGCTGGCAAGCCGGTTAAATTGACAGACCTGGAAGTGAGGGTCAATTCCACCATAGGAGAGGTTACCATTTATGTTCCCCGAAAGTTAATCCGTGGAGATCCTCGGAATTGGGGATATTTGCCAATGGTCTTGGCTTACGACGGAGAGGCTGCACCACGAAATTGGAAGGTGAGAGAGGTTAAGCAAACAAACGATGAGTTCTCCTTTGGGGGTGCCTACTTGTCCTTAAATAATAACACAAGAAGTAGTCCAAATATTATCGACCTCGTTCTGCCTCGGGGAGAAAATCAGAAAAATTTACTGGGTGTTTACAGGAAAGATAAAGCAGTGGAAATCCCTGCAATAAGAGTAAGATAATGCAGATTGTAGGCACGGTTTTAACCGTGCAAAATTGGCTGGAGTCCTCCCGAAAGGGAGGGATGATAGACGGAATCTCCGACTAATCGGAAGAGTCCAGTCAACCTTGCTTTCGCAAGGACTCCACATTATTATCTTTTAAATATGAGTAAAGGAGGGTGAGGAAAATGAGAAAGGCTAAAATTTGGATTTTGATGTTGGCGCTGGTTTTGTTTCTTTCGTTATTTTTGGGATTTACCTGTAAAGGAAAAATGGGTGGAGAAGAGATACTGCTAACCAAGAAGGAGACGTCTTCTGAAGAAGCTGTATCTGTCCCTAATGGAGTGATGGAGCTTCAAGAAGCTTTTGCCAATGTGGCTGAGGCGGTAAAGCCTGCGGTGGTAAATATCTCTGCCGTGCAGATTCTGAAGACAGAGGTTCCTTATTATCAATTCTACTTTGGCGACCCTTTTGAAGATTTTTTTGATGAGTTTTTTGGGAAGCCCAGAGAGAAGATGCCGGAGCCTGAGAAAAAGGAATTCAAGCGACGGCTGGAAGGAACTGGTTCGGGGGTAATTATCGACCCCCGGGGCTATATATTGACAAATTACCACGTAATTGCCGGAGCAGAGGAGATTAAGGTCACATTATCTAATGGCGAGGAGAAAAAATACGATGGTAAGGTAGTCGGTAAAGACCCTAGAACTGACTTGGCTGTAATTGAAATAAAAGCGAAGGAGAAATTTCCTGTAGCTAAACTCGGTGATTCGGATAAGATAAGGATTGGAGATTGGGCGATAGCCATTGGCTCTCCGTTTGGATTAAAGCAGACCTTAACCGTGGGCGTGGTTAGCGCGAAGAGGCAGTCGCTGTATGTTGAAGGTAAAGAGTATAGAGATATGATTCAGACTGATGCTTCCATTAACCGGGGCAATAGTGGTGGTCCACTGGTTAATATTAAAGGAGAGGTTATCGGGATAAACACAGCAATCTATGCTCCCACGGGAGTTTTTGCAGGCGTAGGATTTGCTATTCCCATTAATAACGCAAAAGAGATTCTCGATGAGTTAATCGAAAAGGGAAAGGTTGTGCGTGGATGGTTGGGAATAGAGATAAGAGAAGTGGACGAAGTTATAGCCAAACAATTTAGCCTTCCCAACACAAAAGGGGTTCTGGTAAATAGAGTAATAGAAAACTCTGCTGCAGAGAAAGGGGGAATGAACAGGGGTGATGTGATTATAAGAATTGAAGACCATAAAGTTGAAAGCGTGAGGGACCTCCAGGAAGTAGTGTCCAGAACAAAACCGGGAAAGAAGGTAAAAGTAATGGTAATTAGAGAAAAAAAGGAAATCGCACTCACCATAAAATTGGAAGAAATGCCAGAGACGACTGAGGAGGCAAAAGTAAAGGAAGAAAAAAAAGAAATAGGGGAAGGAGAAGTTGAAGAGTGGTTGGGTATGAAGGTAGAAACATTAACCCCTGCTTTGGCCAAAAACTACGGTATCGAAGATGGAAAAGGAATAATAATTGTGGAAATTGAGATTGGGAGCAAGGCTGAAGAGATGGGTCTGGTGGAAGGTGACTTGATAAGGAGTATAAACCGGCAATCCATAGTAGATTGTAAAGAGTTTAAGAAAGTGGTTAAGAAAGTAGACCTTTCACAGGGAGTAATTTTTGACATTGTCCGTCGGGGTCGTCCCGTATACATAACCTATATGGAGCAAAAGTGAGAAAGCGTAGCTCGTCTGTTGACAGAGCTGAGACTGATAGGCAATCGAATCTTTCTTTAATATTAACAGGTTATTCAGAAAAAATTATCCTGGGAGTATTCATATTTTTTGTACTCTTCTCTACCTTGGCAATCGATGTTAAACTTACTCGCTATAAGCTCTTTGTGATGCAACTATCCGTTATCCTGCTTCTGGTTTTCTGGATAGTGAGGATGATGCTTGAGGGCCGGCTCGTTCTCAAAAGTAACCTCCTTAATTTACCCATCCTCTTCTATGGCCTTGCCATTTCTCTCTATTACATACTTTCCCGAGATAAGTTGGTAGCGAGGAATGAATTCCAGAGAATGCTAATTTGTGTGTTCGTTTTCTTTGTCGTTGCCAACAACATTCGTGATAGAAGAAACTTGAATTATATACTTTCTGCCTGGCTTTTGGGAAGTATCTTTGTCTCGCTGAATGGAATTAGCTCCTTCTGGGCAGTTAAGAGTCCTGCAAATGTTTTGACTTCACTCTTTTCCTGGCTGGCTGGAATTTTCTCAAGTATCGATAAGTGGCTTCACCTTCCACTGAGGGAATTCTTTGGTATCGCTCATTATGGACCTAACCAGCGTCCTTTTGCCACTTTTGGCAATCCCAATTTCTTTGCAGGCTACATAATAGTTTGTTTACCAATATTTTTCTCTATGTTTTTAACTGAAAGGAAGATATGGAAACTACTATTTGGTCTTAGTACTTTGCTTTTGCTTCTCAATTTATACTTTACAGCTACACGGGGGGCATGGGGTGGCTTCATAATTTCCTTTCTGATTTTTGTAACACTTTACAGCAAACAGGTTGGAGGGGAGCGGTGGCAGAAGTTCTGGAAGGGAAAGTTAAAATTTATTATTCCTTTGTTTTTGATTTTTCTTCTACATTTTGGATTAATGTCCACCAGTCAAAAATATAAGAAGACGATTGAAGCAGGAACTGACAAAGTTCACCAGATACTCACCCGGCGCACTGAGCGTTTACTGATCTGGAGAGATACATTGGTAATGGGGCTCAATAACCCTGTGGGAGTAGGGATTGGAGCATTTCACATATATTTTCCCCGCTATGCCTCAGAGGAACTTCTGAAAATTCTGCCGCAGGATAGGTTTATTGTCAATTATGCTCACAACGAGTTTTTGGAAATCTGGTCGGAAACAGGTCTTATTGGAATTGGCATCTTTATCTGGACAATTTTTGCCTTCTTTGCTCAAGGGAGGCTACTGTTGAAGGAAGATTCGAGTCTTAAGTCCCAGAAAATTTTAACTCTGGGGTGGCTTGCCTCAAGCGCTGGAATTCTTGCACATAGCTTTGTTTCGGTTAATATGCGGTTCATTGTAACTGCAGTCTATTTCTATTTTGTGCTTGGCCTCTTGGCTTCCCAGTGTAAGAGAGAGATAATGGTGCCCATAGATTGGCCAAGAGCTTTAAAGCTAACTATAATTGGGCTTGTCTTCTGTATGGGAATACTCTCTATAAAGGGAATAGTTAAACCTTTTCGTGCCCACAAGTTATTGACAGAAGAGGTCAGTTTCTTTGAGCAGAAAGAAGTTGACCCCCAGAAGACAATTGTAGCACTTGAGGAAACTGTTAAAACCGATCCCTATAATGCTTTGGCTTATTACAGGCTGGGATGGGTTTACGCAAAGGAGAAGAATTGGATACAAGCTGTCAAGAATTTTGAGATAGCCTGTAGATTGAACCCTGAACTTCCAGGAGCAAGGAATAATTTGGGAAATATCTACTTTACTTTAGGAAATAAACAGAAGGCGATTGAGAATTATCAGAAGGCGATTGCCATCAATCCCGGTATGATTGATGCCCATTTCAATTTAGGATATTGTTATTATACTGTAGGAAAACTTAAAGAAGCTGCTGATGAATTCAAAAAGGTTCTGGAGCTTGACCCCGATAATTATAAAGCCACGATAATGATTGAGAAGATGGTGCAATAAATGTAGCTGCAGAGCGAAGCTCTGCATTGTAGGGGCGACACTCCGTGGTCGCCCAAAGGAAGGGACGGCACAGAGTCCGTCCCCTACAGACAGGCAAAGCTTGCGCTTTGCTGCTACAAATCTTGCTGATGCGAGTGGTTACGAAAAAAAGGAGTTCTGGTTTTATGGAGAAGAGAACGAAAGGCTATAATTTACTGAATGACCTCAATCCTCCACAGAGAGAAGCGGTGGAACATATTCAAGGTCCCCTTCTCATTTTAGCCGGAGCGGGCTCGGGGAAGACCAGAGTAATTACTTATCGCATAGCCTATCTAATTGAGAGGGGTATCTCTCCCTGGAATATCCTGGCGGTTACTTTTACTAACAAAGCAGCAGGAGAGATGCGGGAAAGGGTGGACCGCTTGGTGGGAAGTAAGGGGAGGAGCGTCTGGATTTCTACTTTCCATTCATTTGGGGCACGGCTTCTACGTGAAGAAATTGATAAGATTGGTGGGAGTAGACACTTCATCATCTACGATGAGGTGGACCAGTTGAACTTAATCAAAGAGTGTATGAAAGAATTAGATATTGATGAGAAAAGATTTAAGATAACAGTAACTCAAGCACTCATAAATAGGGCTAAGGATAATCTGGTCGATGCCGATTCATTTACTATTTATGCTCAAGCTTCTGATGACTACTACCGTAGAGTTGTAGCTGATATTTATCAACTTTACCAGAGGAAGCTTAAAGGGAGTTCTGCTTTAGATTTCGCTGACCTTTTGATGGAGGTGGTTAGACTTTTTAAAGAGAAAAAAGAGATATTGGAGAAATACCAGGAGCGGTTCCAATATATTATGGTTGACGAGTATCAAGATACCAATCACGCTCAGTATCTATTGACTAAACTTTTAGCTTCAGAACATAAGAATATATGCGTTGTTGGTGACGATGACCAATCTATCTATTCATTTAGGGGGGCAGACCTGCGCAATATCTTGCATTTCGAAAAAGACTATGAAGATGTTAAAGTTATAAAATTGGAGCAGAATTATCGTTCTACAAAGAATATTCTCAATATGGCCTGGAAAGTGGTCAAGAATAACAGATATCGGAAGGAGAAGAAACTGTGGACAAATCGGGAAGAGGGAATGCCTGTGGAGTATGCCCAAGTGGATAACGAAATCGATGAGGCTAATCTGGTGGCAGAAGAAATGATTAGATTGATGGAAGAAGAGCACATTCTTAGAGACTTTGCAGTATTCTATCGGACGAATGCACAGTCGAGGGTTCTGGAAGATGCTTTCAGGAAAGCTAAAATAAATTATACCATTGTGGGAGGCATGAGATTCTATGAGCGAAAGGAGATAAAAGACATTTTGGCTTACTTAAGGATTATAATCAATCCCCTGGATTCTCTTAGTCTGAAAAGGATACTTAATGTCCCCCGTCGTGGCATAGGCAAGAGAACTTTGAACTATTTAGAACAATATGCTCATAGATACCAGAAATCGCTCTTTGAAACTCTCACGAAAGTTCGCGAGATTAAGACAGTTTCTGTGCGTATCTCTTCTCGTCTTGAAGATTTCATAAACCTGATTGGGGAGTTACGAGAGAAGAGTAGAAACTTAACGGCGAAAGAGTTAACGCGCTTGGTAATAGAGACGACAGGTTACTTAAATGAACTTGCCAGTGAAGATACTGTTGAGGCCGAGAGCAGAATTGGGAATGTAAAAGAATTGGTCTCTGCAGTGGGAGAATTTGAAGAGCAGTCAGAAAATAAGACTATAGAGGTTTTTCTGGAGCAGGTGTCTTTAATTGCTGATATAGATACCTGGGATGAGGAAAATGATAGGGTGACTCTGATGACTTTCCATTTAGCTAAAGGTCTGGAATTTCCTGTGGTCTTCGTTACCGGTTTGGAAGAGGGGCTCTTTCCTTATGCCGATGCCCTTTATGACCAGGCAGAGATGGAAGAGGAGAGGAGACTATGTTATGTGGGAATGACCAGAGCCAAGGAGAGGCTTTATCTGACTTCAGCAAGCCAGAGGCGACTTTATGGACAGTGGAGGTGGAATGAGCCTTCTCGTTTTGTGGTAGAAGCTGGCCTCATAAAAGAGGAGGCAGGTCTCTTAGAGGGAGAAATTTCTCCTGATGAGGCTAAAGGCAAAAATATTTGTTCCTCTCTGTTCAGCCAGGCTCAAGCTGATGAGTGGCAGGTTGGTGCTCGAGTGAGGCATGAGGAGTTCGGTATGGGCAAAATATTGGAACGGAGTGGTTCTGGTGATGATATAAAGATTATTGTTCTTTTCGGAAATGGTCAGTGGAGAAAATTTTTAGTAAAATATGCACCGATAGAGAAAATATAAAAGAGAAGAGAGGGGAAATGATTACTAAAAAGGAAGTTGAATATGTTGCCAGGTTAGCGAGATTAAAGCTGACCGAAGACGAGAAAGAAAAGTATACAAAGCAACTGGCAGATATTTTGAAATATATTAATAAACTTAATGAGCTCGATACAGAAAAAGTAGAACCTACTTCCCATGTGCTGCGTTTATCGAATGTTTTCCGCGAGGACAAGGTAAGACCGTCTTTGAAGCAGGAAGAGATTTTAGCCAATGCTCCGGAAGTGGAATCTAGTCACTTTAAAGTAAAAAAAATAATAGAATAAAATTAAAAGATAGTTTGTTCATCGTTTAGGTAGTGTAGGGCTTTATGCCCGTAATGGTTTTGGTCTTGCCCACGTGAAAATTACGCCCATAAAGGGCTACACTACAATTAAGGGGAAAGAATGGCAAAGAAAATCAATATAAAGACAGAAAAAGTTACTATGGAAGCAGAACTCTTGGAGACAAAAACGGCAAAGGCTATCTGGGATTCTCTTCCTATTGAGGCAAAGGTTAATACCTGGGGAGAGGAAATATATTTTGCTATTCCAGTGAACATGGGTCCGGAAGAAGCTGTGGATGTTGTCCAGGAAGGAGACCTGGGTTACTGGCCTCAAGGAAATGGTTTCTGTATTTTCTTTGGAAAGACTCCTGTTTCTACAAAGTCTGAAATAAGGCCAGCTAGCCCGGTGAATATTATTGGTAAACTTCTGGGAAATCCAAAGGATTGGAAAAAAGTAAAAGATGGCGAGAAGATAACCCTTGACAGGAGAACTTAATGGAAATATATGAACTGACTGCGCACGAATTATCGGAGAAGATGGAGAAAAAAGAGATTTCTTCTGAGGAGATTGTAAGGTCCATTTATAATAGAATTAATCAGGTAGAGGATAAACTTCATAGTTTCGTTACCTTAACTGAGAAAGAGGCTTTACTCCAGGCAAGAAACATTGATGAGAAGATGAGAAAAGGTGAATTTCCAGGTCTCTTGGCAGGCATTCCTGTTGCCATCAAGGACAATATGTGTATCAAGAACGTGAGAACGACTTGCTCTTCCCACATACTGGGAAATTTCATCTCCCCTTATGAGGCTACAGTGGTTAAGAAATTGAGAGATGAAGGAGCAGTGTTTATAGGCAAAACAAATATGGACGAATTTGCCATGGGTTCCTCAACCGAGAATTCCTATTTTGGAATAACTCGTAACCCCTGGGATAGAGACTATATTCCCGGCGGATCTTCCGGTGGCTCGGCCACAGCAGTAGCTTCCGATGAAACAATTCTGGCAATAGGTTCTGATACAGGAGGTTCTATTCGTCAGCCAGCAGCCTGTTGCGGGGTAGTGGGATTAAAACCTACTTACGGCAGGGTTTCCCGTTATGGCTTGGTTGCCTTTGCCTCTTCACTGGACCAGATAGGTCCCTTTGGCAAAGATGTGGAAGATGCGGCACTTCTGATGAATGTTCTTTCTGGCTATGATGAAAACGATTCCACTTCAGTTAATCTGGATGTACCCGATTTCACCAAATCCTTAATAGAAAATGTTAAAGGTATTAAGATAGGAGTTCCCAAAGAATATTTCGTTGAGGGCTTGGATGGGGAAGTGGAAAGGGCAGTGAAAGAGGCGATAGAGCTTCTGAAAAGTCTGGGAGCAAAAATTTTCGAGATATCTCTTCCCCATACCGAGTATGGAGTGGCGGTCTACTATCTGATTGCTCCCTCTGAGGCCAGCGCCAACCTGGCCAGGTATGATGGAGTCAGGTATGGTTACCGCTCTCCAGAAACAGAGGACTTATTGGAAGAGTATGAGAAGACGAGGGGTGAAGGATTTGGTGCAGAAGTTAAGAGGAGGATAATGCTGGGTACTTACGCTTTATCTAGTGGCTACTATGATGCCTACTATTTGAAAGCCCAGAAGGTGCGTACTCTGATTAAAAAAGATTTCGATGAGGCTTTCGAGAAAGTAGATGCCATTGTGACGCCAACAGCTCCCACTCCAGCATTTAAGATTGGTGAGAAGGTTGATGACCCCTTGCAGATGTATTTATCAGATATATTTACCATTTCTGCAAACTTGGCTGGTATTCCCGGAATTTCTCAGCCTTGTGGATTTAGCAAGAAAGGACTTCCTATTGGGCTACAACTTTTGGCGAAGCCTTTTGATGAGGAGGTCCTGCTTCGCATAGCCTATACATATGAAAAGAATACAGAGTGGCACAAGAGAAAACCAAAACTGTAAGGAAAAAGGTGACTGTCACCTTTTTGGAGTGGATGAATGGTAAAGTATGAAACTATAATTGGCTTGGAAGTCCATGTCCATCTGAAGACAGAGTCTAAGTTGTTTTGTGGGTGCTCAACTGAATTTGGTGCAGCGCCAAACACTCATGCCTGTCCTGTCTGCACGGGGATGCCGGGGATACTACCTGTGGTTAATAAGAAGGCGGTGGAATATACAATTAAGAGTGCTTTGGCATTAAACTGCGAAGTTGCTTCACGCTCAATATTTGCGCGCAAAAACTATTTTTATCCTGATTTGCCTAAGAACTACCAGATTTCCCAATACGAGGAGCCTCTGGCTCAAAATGGCTATCTTGAAATTGGTACTGGTAGTGAAAGGAAGAGAGTGGGTATAACCAGAATTAATTTAGAAGAGGATGCGGGAAAACTTCTCCACTATATTGGTTCCCGGGAAATTGACGGGAGTCTCGTCGATTTCAATCGCTGTGGGGTTCCCCTTCTGGAGGTAGTTTCCTCTCCTGATATCACTAGCCCCGAAGAAGCTTATACTTACCTTACTACTTTGAAGAATATTCTCAGGTATCTGGAAGTATCAGATTGCGATATGGAGAAGGGTTCGCTCCGCTGCGATGCGAATGTTTCTGTGCGCTTGGCGGGGAAGAAAGAACTGGGAGTGAAAGCAGAAGTTAAGAATATGAATTCCTTCAGAGCTATCCAGAAAGCCCTGGAATACGAAGTTAAAAGACAGATTAAGGCATTGGAGAGTGAAGAGAGGATTATTCAGGAGACAAGACTGTGGGATGAGAAAAAGGAAAGAACATATCCTATGAGGAGTAAAGAGGAGGCTCATGACTATCGTTATTTTCCTGAACCAGACTTGGTGCCTTTAATAGTGGAGAAAGAATGGATAGAGAATATCAGAAAGACTATTTCCGAACTTCCCGATAGACGCCGGGAACGGTTTATAAAAGAATATAAGCTTTCAGAATACAATGCAGGGGTGCTTACTGCTGAGAAACCACTGGCTAACTATTTTGAAAAAGTAGTTAAACTGTATAATAATCCGAAGGTGGTTACCAATTGGGTAATGGGTGAGCTTCTGGGAAGATTGAATGCAGTGAATAAAGAGGTGGAGGAATCCCCGATCTCTCCTGGGCAGTTGGCAGAACTTTTGAAATTAATGGAGAAAGGAACAATTTCTGGGAAGATTGCCAAAACAGTATTTGAGGAGATGTTTAATAGTGGAAAGAATCCTCAAGTAATTGTGAAAGAGAAGAAATTAGTACAGATTACCGATGAGAAAGAGATTGGCAAGATAGTGGAAGAGGTATTAAAGGAAAATCCAGATGCTGTAGAAGAGTATGGAAAAGGTAAAGAGAAGGCTATAGGACATTTGGTTGGTCAGGTAATGAGAAAGACCCAGGGCAAAGCCAATCCCCAGTTGGTCAACAAAATATTGAAAGAGAAATTAAGAGGGTAAATGTAGAGGTTTGATTTATCAAATCCGCAGAAAGGGGCTCAATAAATTGAGCCCCTACATATCATTAGAATTAGAAGAAGAGGTTAAGACTCAATCCTCCTCCATAAGATAATCCGCCAATCTCCATTAGTCGCTTCTTGGTAGTGTAGGGCTTTATGCCCGTAAAAATTACGTCCATGAAGGGCTACACTACCTATAGAATATTGACTCTGACCCCTTTTTCACGGAATAGACTTATGAAGGATGAATTACTTCAATTTTGGGAAAAGGATAGAAGCTTAAAAAAAATTTCTGAAAAGATAGTTAACAAAGAGAGAAAGATAAAAGTCTCCGGGCTTTGGGGTGGTTCCAAAGCTTTTTTTATTTTGGGTCTAAAGGAGAGAATTTCTCAAGCCCTATTAGTAATTGCGGAAAGAGAGGATGACTTAGAAAGGTTAAGGGAAGACCTTAAAGCTTTTCGAGGAGAGAGTAGCCTTTTTTCTCAAGAGAATAGAGAAGATTCGCTTGTTTCTCTTTATCATCTCTCGCTGGAGAAGAATCCCCTTCTGGTAACAACTCTGGATAGTATAAAGAAGAAAATTATTTCTCCCTCCCAATTTTCCCTCCTTACCTTAACTCTGTCCCAAGGTGGAAAGATTGAATATCAGAAGATAACCGAAAAACTAACTGATGCTGGTTATGAAAGGATTGATATTGTGGAGGGAGTGGGAGAGTTCCGCCTGCGGGGCGAGATTTTGGATGTGTGGTCTCCTAATTTCGACCGTCCTCTCAGGGTGGTATTCTTTGAGGACCATATTGAGGAGATGCGCTGGTTCGATCCCCTGACGCAGAGGTCGATAAGCACTGTAGGGGAGGCTAAGGTGATTCCGGCAAAATTATCGGATGAGAAAAGTTCTCATACTATTTTTGATTATTTCCCGGAGGAGGGAGTGGTGTTAAAGGATAGTGTAGAGTTGTCATCGTCCGCTGGGAGGCGGCTTGTGGAGGTTTACTTGTCTATCTTGCCTCAAAGGAGTGCGCTTAATTTTTCCACGAAGTCACCACCATCGTTCTATGGTAAAATTGGGTTCTTCTGCCAGGGACTTGCAGATTGGCGTAAGGAAAGATGGGAAACTTATGTCTTCTGTAACAATGAGGGAGAAAAGTCGAGGTTGGAAGAGCTGTTGCGAGAACAGGGAGAAGAAATATTTCCCCACTTCAGGATAGGAAATCTGAATTCCGGGTTTATTTTTCCTGCCTTGAAACTTGTAGTGATTTCTGAAAAGGAAATCTTTGGTCGCTACAAGATAAGGCATCGTTACCCCAAACTCAAGTATCCCGTAAGAAGACTCAGTGATTTGATTGAACTCAATACTGGCGACTATGTGGTGCATGAGAGGTATGGCATTGGAAAATATTTAGGGCTTAAGCAGATAGAGATAGAAAGCAGGTTCACAGATTATATCGCAATCGAGTATGCTAAGGGTGATAAATTGTATGTGCCCATTGAGGATTTTAATCTGGTGGAGAAATATGTTGGCACTGAAGGTTACAAGCCAAAATTATATTCTCTGGATAGCACTGCCTGGCGTCAGGTAACGGCTAAAGTGAAAAAGTCTGTTCAGCGGATTGCCCGGGAGCTTCTGGAGATATATGCTGCCCGCCAGAAATTACCGGGACATGCTTTCCCTCGGGATAGCCATTACGAAAAAGAGTTTGCTGATGCTTTCATTTATGAGACGACCCTGGATCAGGAAAGAGCAATCGAAGAAGTTAAGCAGGATATGACAAGCCGAAAACCGATGGACAGGATTGTCTGCGGGGATGTTGGTTACGGTAAGACAGAGGTAGCTATGAGGGCCGGCCTTAAGGCTGTATTTGACAGTAAGCAGGTAGCAGTGCTTGCTCCCACAACAATTTTGGTTGAACAACACTACCACACTTTTTCTGAGAGATTCGCTGACTATCCTGTAGTGATTGAGATGCTCTCCAGATTCAAAAGCAAAAAGGAACAGAAAGAAATTGTTGAAAAATTAAAGCAGGGTTTAGTAGATATCGTTATTGGCACTCACAGGCTTCTCCAGAAGGATATTCAGTTTTTTGATTTGGGGTTAGTGGTGATTGATGAAGAGCAGAGGTTCGGTGTCCGTCACAAGGAGAAGTTGAAACAACTTCGAAAGACGGTGGATATATTGACCTTGACTGCTACACCTATTCCCAGAACTCTCTCTATGGCTCTGGGGGGAGTCCGGGATATGTCAGTTATAGATACCCCGCCACAAGGACGTATCCCTATTGAAACCTATTTAGGAGAATACAATGAGGAAATTGTGGAAGTGGCTATAAGGAATGAAATTGGACGGGGAGGTCAGGTCTTTTATGTGCATAATCGGGTGGAAACAATCGAGACAGTTGCCAGCTATCTAAAAAAGATGATGCCTGATGTGAGGATGGGAGTTGTCCATGGCAGGATGACAGCTTCAGAACTGGAAGAGGTAATGGTTAAATTTATAAATAAAGAGTATGACCTTCTAGTGGCCACCACTATAATCGAGGCAGGACTGGATATTCCCAATGTCAATACTATGATAATTACCAATGGGCAGGAGTTGGGTCTGGCACAACTTTATCAGTTGCGAGGAAGGATTGGCAGAGATAAATATAAAGCTTACTGCTACATTTTCTATCCACGCCGATTGCCACTCAGTGACATTGCTGAAAAGAGGCTGCAAACTATTGCCCAGTGCACTGAGTTGGGTTCGGGCTTTAAGATTGCACTCAGGGATCTCGAACTTCGCGGAGCGGGTAATATTATCGGGCCAGAACAGCACGGACATATCCTGGAAGTGGGATTCGATTTCTATTGTAAACTCTTGGAAGAGGCAGTTAACAGTGAGAAAGGCATCAAGATAGAACGGGAGCGACCTGTGGAAATAGATTTACAGGCAGATGCTTACATTCCTACGGACTATATTCCCGATCCAGCTCAGAGAATTAATATCTACAGGAAATTTGCCTCCTGCAGTGACTCTCAGAGTTTGGAGAAAATAAGGGAGGAGCTGGAAGACCGTTACGGTGATATTCCCCGGTCCTGTTTGACCCTGTTTGAATTGGTAGAGCTTCGCCAACTGGCTAAAAGATTGGGAATTGAGAAGATTGGTGAAAGAGATGGCGAGGTGGAAGTTGAATTCAGTCCACAAACTCAGGTACCACCGGATAAATTTATAGAGTTAGCTAAGGGCTTGAGAGAGAAAATTAAGTTTAAGCAGACGGAAAAATTTAAAATTTCAATTAGTCCCTGGGATTACGTTTCCAAGGTCAAAGGAGATTTAAAAGAGAAATTTGAAGGCGAACGGTTAAAAGTGAGGAAGTTGAAGGGTTTATTGCAAAAATTGATATAATCTGATATAATTAATTACTTAGCACTTTGTAGGCACGGTTTTAACCGTGCAAAAGGAGATGTGATGAAAAGAAAAATTTTATTTTTGCTACTGGGTATTCTGGTTATTGGATTGGGCGCACTTATTTTTTTTAAAACTAAGGATAATGGGAATACCCTGGTCCAGATTAAGGGAAGAAAGATTACACTTGAGGAGTTTCAAGTAAGAATTACCGAGATTCCCACTTATTATCAAGGATTCTTAGCTACGCATAACGGCAAAATAGAGCTTCTCAATGGTATGATTGCTGAGGCTGTGCTTATTCAAAAGGCAAAAGAAGAGGGGTTACATAGGAAGGAAGAGATCAGGAGGATGTTGAAGAATGTAGAAGATCGCATCCTCCTGGAGGCGATAGTTCAGGAGTTACAGAAAGACCGCATTGCCGTCTCAGACGAAGAAGTTAAAGAGTATTTGGAGAAAAATGAGGAGAAATTTGCAAGTCCCGAACAGATGAGAGTAAGCCACATTTTGGTAAAGAGAAAATCAGAGGCGAAGAAGATTTTAAATGAACTGAAAGAAGGCGCTAATTTCGAAAAGTTAACTCGAAAGTATTCAATCGATTCAATTACAGCTCCCCGGGGAGGTGATTTAGGCTATATTTCTCGGGGAGAAATGATTCCTGCGTTCGAAGAGGCTGTATTTGCTCTGGAAAACAGGAATGATATCAGCCCAATTATAGAGACTCCATTCGGATACCATCTGGTTAAGTTAACAGGCAGAAAGAAAATGAGAGAGAGGACTCCGGAGGAAATAGATTCTGAGATAAGGACGATAATCCAAAACGAGAAACTCGACAAACTAATGGAGAAGTATAGGAAGGAATCAATGGTTTCAGTTAATTATGACCTTTTAGACAAAGTTTCAGTAGGAATTCAATTAGAAAGTAAAGGAGAGACCAAAAATGAAGAAGAAAAATCGCAGAAGCCCTGAAGGAAAAATGGTAAGGAAAGAAATCATTAGCATCATCACCGTTTCTCTATTCACCATCCTTTGTCTTTTCATAGCCAGTTCCCTTGGGGCAAAAGTAGTTAACAAGACTGTAGCTACAGTTGATGGTGAAGTCATACTTATGAGCGAATACGAAAGAAGAGTCAAACCCGTGATAGAAGAGTATGAGAAGTTTCTAACGGGTCCAGATAAGGAAATAAAAATTAAAGAGCTTAAAGAGAAAATTCTCGAGCAGATGATCGATGAGAAGATTTTGATTAGCGAGGCTAAGAGGAAGAAAGTAAAAGTGAACAACAAGGAGATTCAGGATGGAATAGGAGAGATTAGGAAGAGATTTGGCACAGAAGAGGAATATAATCAAGAACTTGCCAGCCAGGGATTAGCGGAAGAAGAATTTAGGGGACAGGTGAAGAACCAACTAATGGTAATGAAATTGATTGATCAGGAAGTTAAAGCAAAGGTTGTTCCATCCACAGATAGTGAAATTGAAGACTTTTATAAACAGAATGAATCGGAAATGGTGGAACCCGAGCAGATGCGCGTGCGCCACATATTGATTAAAGTTGATGAAAATACTGATAAGAAGGAAGCTCTAAAGAAAATTGGAGAGATTTTAAAAGAGGTTAAGAAAGGGAAGACCAGCTTTGCGGAATTGGCGAAAAAGTATTCGGAAGGCCCGTCTGCTCCCCGGGGTGGTGATCTTGGGTTCTTCACAAGGGGTCAGATGGTGCGAGAATTTGAGGAGGCAGCTTTTGCTCTTAAGGTAGGGGAAATTAGCAATGTGGTGGAAACAGAATATGGTTACCATATTATTCAATGTATAGAGAAGAAAGCCTCAGAAAAGAAAAGTTTAGAAGAAATTCGAGACTACCTGCGGAACTTTATTTTTCAGAAGAAAATGGAAGAACGTTATGAAAAATGGTTGAGGACATTGAGGGATAAGGTAAGTATTACCAGGAGTGATATTGATTAAGGTTAGGTGAGAAAGCGGAGAGTAGATTGTTGAGATACGTAGGTAAGGGAATTTTAGATGCAACCAGTGGCTTGGGTCGGATAACAGGATTATTCCGCCAGATAATCTACTGGACTGGTCGTCGCCCGCTGAGGAGTAAGGACATTGTAAGTCAGATGATGGAGATTGGAGTAAGGTCGTTTCCAGTAATTGGACTTACTGCTCTGTTTACGGGTATGGTTTTAGCTTTACAGACTGGCTATGCTTTCAGCAATTTTTTTGGTGAGCCTGTGTATGTGGGAATGGCTGTTGGATTTTCTATGGTTAAGGAATTGGGTCCAGTTATGTGCTCTGTGGTTTTAGCTGGTAGAGTTGGTGCAGCGATAGCGGCTGAGATTGGGACAATGAAGGTTACAGAGCAGATAGATGCTCTGTATACTCTGGGCACAAATCCTGTAAAGTATTTAGCAGTCCCCAAGTTTTTGGCCTGTCTGATTATAGTTCCCATCCTTACCCTGTTAGCAGATATTATTGGTGTTTTAGGCGGACTCTTGGTTAGCGTCTATTCGTTTAAT
Source organism: bacterium (assembly GCA_035530055.1). Classification (NCBI taxonomy): domain Bacteria; species bacterium. The sequence continues at coordinate 25,184 of DATKVN010000028.1, forward strand.
ATTCCAGCAGCCGTTTATCGAGATGAGATTCTGAATTTTATGCGGATTGATGATGTGTACCATGGTCTAATAAAATCTCTCTTTTTTGCCGTAATAATTATTATGGTCTGTTGTTATAAGGGATTCACCTGCGAAGGTGGAGCGCAAGGTGTGGGGAGAGCAACTACTTCGGCGGTAGTAACTTCTTTGGTCTTGATTTTAATTTCAGACTACTTCTTGACGGCCTTTCTGGTCTCCATTGGAATTGGTGCCACCCATTTTTAAAATGTAGAAAGGTCTGGAGTCCGCCCGAAAGGGCGGTATGTAATTTCCTTGCTTTCGCAAGGACTCCATGTTTTTGGAGTCCGCCCGAAAGGGCGGATGAGTTGAAATATGATAAGGATTAACAATATCCATAAGAGCTTTTTAGGGAATAGAGTTCTACGGGGAGTGAACCTGGAAATAAAAGAAGGAGAGACAATTACCATAATAGGTGGGAGTGGCTGTGGGAAGAGCGTCCTTTTAAAACATATTGTGGGGCTCATGAAGCCAGAAGTTGGTGAAATCGAAATAGATGGTCAAGAAATCACCAGGTTGGGAATGGAGGAATTGGCTGAGGTTCAAAAGAAATTCGGTATGCTCTTTCAGGGAGCTGCTCTATTCGATTCTTTAACAGTAGGAGAAAACATATCTTTTGGTTTGCGTATGTTAACCGATTTGGATGAGAAAGAGATAAAAAGGAGAGTTTCCGAAAAGCTTCCTCTGGTCGGCATGGAAGGGATTGAACAGCTAATGCCTGCTGAACTTTCTGGAGGAATGAAGAAGAGAGTGGCGCTTGCCCGGGCAATTGCTATGAATCCCAAGTATATTCTTTACGATGAACCCTCAACTGGCCTTGACCCAATTATGGCCGATGTAATTAATAATTTAATCTTAAATTTACAAGAGAAACTAAACATAACTTCTATTGTTGTCACTCACGATATGGTTACTGCCTACAAGGTTTCCGATCGGATTGCCATGCTTTACCAGGGCCGGATAGAAGAGATAGGAACGCCGGAAGAAATAAAAGAGACGAAAAATCCTGTGGTGAGACAGTTTATTACTGGCTCAAGTGAGGGGCCTATAAAGATGAAGTTAAAGGAGTAGATTGATGTTAACTCAGGAGACAAAAGTAGGGCTTTTTGTTCTGTGTGGTCTTGTAGCTTTGGTAATAGTGACTGTTCTTCTTGGCGATATCCATTTGGGAAAGCGGTATAAAATAAAAATCATTTTCAACGATGTTAGTGGGCTTCCGGAAAAAGCCCAGGTAAGAAGAGCAGGAGTGGTCGTAGGAAAAGTTACAGATATCAGACTGGTTGGGGATAAAGCTCAAGTGGCTGCTTTCATAAAAAAGGATGTGAGAATCCATAAGGACGCACGGGCGAGGATTGTCTCTTTCGGGATTGTGGGCACGAAGTATCTGGAAATTACTTCTGGTTCAGAAGAAGAGCCACTCCTCGAGGACGGGGATACTATTATAGGTATTGACCCTGTTAGTATTGAGAGGGCTGTGGAAAAAGTCTTACTTGGCGTGGGAGGTCTGGTGGAGGAGATAAAAGGGGTTGGTAAAGAAGAGGAATTGGGCAAGTCTCTGAGAGTATTTTTGGATAATATTGGAGAGGTCACCCGGAAATTGAATAGAGCTCTGGGCACTGAAGGACAGGAGTTAGAGGAGACAATTAAGAATCTTAACCAACTCTCAGCTAATATAAGGGAAATAACCGATAGTTTAAATCAGAAAAGTATCATCAGTTCCCTGCAAAAGCTTGACAGAAGCCTGGATGAAATCGCCGAAGTTGCAGAAAAGCTCAATAAAGGGGAAGGAGCAATGGGAAGGCTTTTGACTGATGAAAAGATGGGCGAACAAATTGAAGAAATGGTAGAAAGTCTCCAGGAGAGTTCTGAACAGGCTAAGAAGATTTTGCAGAGGACATCTGGTTTGAGAACGGCATGGGAATACCAGTTAAATTATAATGTAAATGAGGAGAAACTCAGAAGTGACTTTGGTCTTTCCTTGATTCCTGGCAAGGAAAGGTTTTACTACTTTTCAGTAAACAATATTGGAGAAAGTAACAGAGACACCGATTCGGGTGAACAGAAAATAAATAGTATAACTGTGAAGGTAGGAAAAAATTTAGGACTGTTCTCTCTATATGGCGGGGTTATTCGCTCCAGTGGTGGTTTTGGTGGAGCTTTCTGGCCAATTAAAGACAGAATAGAAATTGATGCAGAAGTTTTCCGCTTTTCCAGAGAAAGAGCCTGGCTCAATGCCGGAACGAGGTTCAGGATAAACGATTGGTGCTATCTTAGAATAAATGGTGAGGATATATTGAATCAGGGCACGGTCAATAGCAGTATAGGTGTTGTTTTAAAGTGAGGTAACATTGGCAAAAGTAAAGACGGCCTTTATTTGTCAGGAATGCGGATATCAGTCCGCCCGCTGGCTGGGCAAGTGTCCTACTTGTGGGAAGTGGAACAGTTTAGTTGAAGAGAGATTAGATATAGATATTAGCTTGAGGGAAGAACGCACCCTTTCCACAGCAAAGCCGAGTCCAATCAGTTCTATCAAACCTCAGCCTGAGGAGAGGTTTCTCACAGGAATATCAGAGTTCGATCATGTTTTAGGTGGAGGAGTTGTGGCTGGCTCGCTTGTCCTGTTAGCTGGTTCTCCTGGTATCGGCAAATCGACTCTGCTTTTACAGGTGGCGGGAAGTCTGGCAGTTTCCGGAAAAAAATGCTTATACATCTCTGGAGAGGAGTCTTTGGAACAGATAAAGTTGCGAGCTGACAGGTTGAGGATAGATTCTCCGGAATTGATAATATTCTCTGAGACAAATATTAAAGAGATAATTAACCAGATTAAAGAGATTAAACCGAAATTTGTAATTATCGATTCAATTCAAACGGTTTACCATGATGGTTTTAGTGGTTCACCAGGAAGTGTGGGCCAGGTTAAACAGTGCACTGATGAACTCTTTTATTTAGCCAAGTCCAAAAGGATTCCCGTATTCATTTCGGGACAGATTACTAAAGAGGGAGCAATTGCCGGCCCAAAAGTTTTAGAGCATATTGTGGATACAGTTCTTTATTTTGAAGGGTCTAAGGATCACTTATATAGGATTTTGAGGGTGGAGAAAAATCGGTATGGTACTACCTCGGAAATTAGCATCTTTGAGATGAAAAGCGATGGATTGCAACAGGTATTAAATCCCTCACAGATTTTTCTGGAGGGACGCATTCCCACTGCGGGGACAGTTGTCGTAGCACCTTTAGAGGGAACTAGACCCCTTTTAGTTGAACTACAGGCTTTAGTCACAAGAGCAAATTTTAACCTACCCAGGCGACAAGCCAGTGGTTTAGACTACAATAGGATACTTCTCTTGGTAGCGGTACTGGAGAAAAATTTTAATCTCCATCTGGAAAATTGTGATATCTTCTTGAATATCGCCGGAGGCGTGAAAATTTACGAACCTGCCTGTGACCTGGGCGTTATAGCGGCTATCTATTCAGGAGTGAAGAATAGACCTATTGGTGAGGAGGTAATGGTTATTGGTGAAGTTGGTTTGGTAGGTGAGGTGCGGGGAGTGACTTTTGTTGAAAAAAGGGTAAGCGAGGCGGAAAAGTTAGGCTTCAAAACCTGCATACTACCCAGTAATAACCTGAAAGAATTCCACGAGAAGAGAAAAATAGATTTAATTGGTGTGTCTACAGTTAATGAGGCTATTGAAAAACTGCATCTCGGGCGGGCTTGAGGGTCTTTTTGGCAATCCCTAACCCTCTCTCCCAAGGGGAGAGGAGGGAAAAAAGGTGCCTGTCACCTTTTCTTTGAGGTAGTCGACGGCTTTAGCCGGCGTATGGAGAGTAGAATATTTAATTATAGAGAAGCAAAAGACGAGGAGGTGAAAATTATTGTTTATCTGGATTGTTCGCTTATTAGTTATTATTGCTGGGCCAATCATTGGTTATTTTCAGATTTCTCCAGGGGCTAAGGGTATTCTAATCGGAACGGGTGCTGCAATTTTGATTATCCTTGTAGAGATACTTATTGAAAAAGTTGCCCTGGATACAATGGTAGCTGGTGGTATTGGAATAATCCTGGGATTAATTGCTGCCAAACTCATTGACTATTCGGTAGCATTGATGGGGAATCCATCTGTGGATACATTCTTTAAATCGTATTCTCTGTTAACAAAAGTTGTGCTTGCTTATATCGGAATGCTCCTGGCTATTAAAAAGAAAGAGGAATTAGAACTTCTGGATAAGAACATCACCCTTTCCAGTAAGCGAAAAGGTGGTGCGATGATGAAGGTCATCGACACCAGCGCCTTAATTGATGGTAGGATTATTGATATCTGCGAGACCAAATTTTTAGAAGGAACTCTGGTAATCCCCAATTTCGTTTTGAAAGAACTGCAAGAAATTTCTGATTCACCAGACTCTTCAAAGAGAAACCTGGGTAGGAGGGGACTCGACGTTTTAAAGAGACTCCAGGAGACTAAACAGGTCACAGTAAAGATTTTTGAGAAAGATTATCCTAAAATTGAAGAAGTAGATGCAAAGATAATAAAATTGGCTGATGAATTGGATGCCAGGATTATGACTGCCGACTTCAACTTAAACAAAGTTGCAGCGGTGCAGGGAATTGCTGTTTTGAATGTCAACGAACTGTCCAACGCAATTAAACCGCCAGTTCTGCCTGGCGAGGCAATGAAGGTCTTCGTTTTAAAAGAGGGAAAAGAGCCTAAACAGGGAGTGGCTTATCTTGATGATGGAACGATGGTGGTAATTGAAGATGGAAGGAGATATATCGGCAGAAAAGTTGACGTAATGGTAAACAGCATTTTACAAACTGCCGCCGGACGGATGATATTTGCCCGCCTTGTGGAAGAATGAACAGACGATTTATGAGAGGAGAGGTAACCTTTGAAAGTAGTAGCAATTATTGTTGCTGCTGGCAGTGGAAAAAGGATGGGACGTTCAACAAAGAAACAGTTCCTCTCTATCGGCTCTAAACCAATTCTGGCATATACTCTCGATGTATTTGACTCAATAAATAGAGTTGACAGGATAATTTTGGTTATCCCCAGAGGTTGGAAAAGGTATTGTCAGAAGGAAATTATAGAGAAGTACGGATATAAGAAAGAGATAGAGTTGACTAGTGGAGGAGCGCGGCGACAGGACTCGGTGGCTTGTGGACTTGCTCTTGTGTCTTCGGATTATGAGATAGTAATTATTCATGATGGAGTGAGGCCGTTTGTCACCAGAAGGATGATAATTGAATCTATTGCCAAAGCAAGGAAATTTGGAGCCTGCGTTGTCGCCGTTCCTGTGAGTGATACTGTCAAAATGGCAAACAGTAGAGGCGTTATAGAAAGAACGCTTCCTCGTGAATGTCTCTGGAGAGTTCAGACTCCACAAACGTTCCGGCTCAGTTTGATTAAGAAAGCTTATGCTAAAGCCCTGAAAGACAGATTTTATGGCACTGACGATGCTCAGTTGGTGGAAAGAATGAATAAACCAGTAAAAGTTATCTCCGGTGACTACCGTAACATAAAAATTACCACTAAAGAAGACCTGATCCTTGCTGAAAGGATATTATCAAAAAAGCCATTCTAGCCTTTGTGTAGCCGCAGAGCGAAGCTCTGCTTTGATTTAGGGGCTTGTCCCCGTCCTGTTTTTGGTAGTGTAGGGCTTTATGCCCGTAATCTTTTTTGTAGTGTAGGGGCTTGTCCCCGTAAGTTTACGCCCATAAAGGGTACACTACGGATAGACAAAAATTACGCCCATAAAGGGCTACACTACCCGTAAATTTTTGGGAAGGGAATCATTATGAAAGTAGGTATTGGCTACGACATCCATCGGCTGGTTACAGGGAGAAAATTAGTATTGGGGGGTGTAGAAATACCTTTTGAGAAGGGGCTGTCTGGCCACTCTGATGCAGACGTTTTAGCCCATTCCATCTGTGATGCAATTCTTGGCGCATTAGGAAAGGGCGATATAGGCCTTCATTTTCCGGATACTGACCCAAAGTATAAAGATATCTCATCTCTGATTCTTTTGGGAAAAGTTTCTGAAATTATGACTGAAGCAAATTTTCAGGTAAATAATCTCGATTCGATAATTATAGCTCAGAGTCCCCGCCTTTCGCCCTATATTGAAGAAATGAAAAAGAATGTTAGCGGAGTTCTAAACAGTAGTCGAGAAGTAATAAATATTAAAGCCACAACCAATGAAGGATTGGGATTGATTGGTCAGGGCGAAGGAATAGCTGCTTATACTATAGTTTCACTCACAGAGCTTTAAAGGAAGATTATGTCTTTATTTGTTTATAATACTCTAACCCGGAAGAAAGAAGAATTTAAACCGCACTCCCCGGGTAAGGTCAAGATTTATGTTTGTGGAACCACACCCTACGATCATTGCCATCTCGGGCACGCCCGCTGTTATGTAGTTTTTGATGTAATCAGAAAATATTTAGAATATAAGGGTTATGAAGTGACATATGTGCAAAATTTTACAGATATTGACGATAAGATTATCAACAGAGCCAAACAGTTAGGAAGCAAGGCCGAAGACATAGCAGAGAAGTATATCAGCGAATATTTTGAAGTAATGAGAAAAATAAACATAAAGGAAGCCAATTTTTACCCCAAAACGACAGAGCATATCCCGGAGATGATCAAACTTATTGAAAAGTTAATCAAACGAGGCTATGCCTACGTCATAGATGGAGATGTCTACTTCGAAATAGCAAAGTTTGATGGTTACGGTAAACTTTCCCATCGCTCCCGGGAAGAGATGCAGGCAGGAGTCAGGATAAAAGTGGATAAACGAAAGAGGAACCCTCTCGATTTTGCTTTATGGAAAAGTGCCAAGCCCGGTGAGCCATACTGGGAAAGCCCCTGGGGAAAGGGCAGGCCGGGATGGCATATTGAGTGCAGTGCAATGAGCATGGGGCGCCTGGGAGTTCCCTTCGACATTCACGGTGGTGGGCAGGACTTGATATTTCCCCACCATGAGAATGAAATTGCTCAATCCGAGGCAGCTACAGGAAAACCTTTTGCGGGTTACTGGTTACATAACGGCTTTGTTACGGTCAATCAGGAAAAGATGTCTAAATCCCTGGGCAATTTTTTTACCTTGCAGGAGATTTATGAAAAATATTCTCCCAATGTGGTCAGGTTCTTTCTTATTTCCCAATACTATCGAAGCCACATAGATTTCTCTGACGATAAGATGGAAGAAGCCCGGAAGAGTTTAGAAAGGTTTCACAATACTTTAGAGAACATCGAATTTCTGCTAAAGGGATTGAAAGCGGGAAAGAAATCGAGTCCTCCTAAAAGAGAGGATAGTAGTATATCGGAGGCAAAAGAAAAATTCACCACAGCTATGGATGATGATTTTAATACAGCTCGAGCTTTAGGTCATATATTCGATTTGGTAGGTAAAGCAAACAAAAAAATTTCTGAAAAGAATCCTGACCTCCCCTTTCTTCTCGGGGCAGATAGAGCCTTAAGAAGCATGGGTTCTCTTTTGGGGTTTCTGAAAGAGAAGGCTATAGAAAAGGCAGGAATGGATGAGTTCCAAATCGAAAAGCTTATTGACGAGCGCGATACTGCCCGGGAAAGAAAGGATTGGAAGAAA
>DATKVN010000029.1 GCA_035530055.1 bacterium
GAAAGAGTAAAAACAGAGAATAGATTAATGGGGGCAAAGGATATGCTCGCCTCTTCTTTGATCTTAAGGAAGGTTATCTGTGGTAATCCTAACTGCAGGTGCCAGGAAGGAAAACTTCATGGACCCTATCCTTATCTATCAGAAAAGATAAAAGGGAAAACTCGCCTGACCTACATTAGAAAAAGGGACCTTGAGAAAATAGAGAAGAAAACAGAACAGTACCGTCTCTTCCAGAAAAGACTTGAATATATAAGGCACTTAAATAGAAGAATTGATGATCTATTTAAAAGAATAAGAGAGATGAGAATTGAGGCAGGTAAAAGAATAAAAACAAAGGAGAACAGGAAAAAATGAGAGAAGCTATTAAAGTATGGGTCAGGAACGAGAAAGAAATAGAAGAAGCTATTATTAATGGAGAAGAGACGCAGGTCGTGGAGAGTGATTTTGGAGCTAATGAATTTGTCATTGATTTTTTAAAAGAGATGGGTTTTTGGGATGTCATAACGGCAATGAATCCTACGACAAAAAAAGATAATGGATATCCGTCAAAAGTTATCCTGGGCACTCTAATTATGAAAGAACTGCTCTCCATAGGAAAGCTATCTGGAGTTGGCAAAATTCTTCAGGACGGAAAGCTCAGTGGTGATATCGGCTTCAATATTGAAAAAATAAAGAAAGCAGAAAAAGAAGATAAAGGAGTAATAGATTTAGGAACCTTAAGGAATCATCTAAAGAAGATTCCTCAGGATGAATCAAACAAGGCCTTCTATGAGCACATACGCCTCTTTGTAAATGTCAAGTACTTTTCCCAGTAGTTCGGTAAGGTAATTTCCCAGTAGTCTGGTAAGTAGTTTTCCCACCTCTTCGGTAAACAGATTTCCCAGTGCTTCGGTAAACAGTTTTCCCATTTCTCAAGAAGTTAGAAATGATCATACCTCCTTTTTTTGATTTTTTATTCTGTAAGATTCTCCATCCAGATTGAAAATCCTGGCGTGATGTAATAATCTGTCCAATAAAGCCGTGGTCATGACACTGTCGCCCATCATCTCCGCCCAACTGTCAAAGCTTTTATTGGAAGTAATGATAATGGACAATTTTTCATACATTTCACTAATCAGGTTGAAAAAGAGATTAGCCTCTCGTCTCTCAATCGGAGTGTAGCCGATCTCATCGATTACGACTACGCTTGACTTCATTATTTTTCTGATCCTGTATTCAGATTTTCTCTGTATCTCCGCTGTTTTCAAAAGCTTTATGAGGTTGGCAATTTTCTCAAAACAAACACTATATCCTTTCTCTACTGCAGCTACCCCAAAGGATTATGTTGAGTCTCCATTTATGTTGAGTAGCTCGTATCAGTCTTCCTCTAATCCTCATCAATCCTAGCTATTTTCCTCTACCTACCTCTAATTACTTCACATTAATTTATGGATGTCACAGGGACTCTAACCACTGAAGCAGTTGCTGACTCGGTTTCCAGGGAGTTTTGGTTTTCGTGATTGGTAAGTAGTTATCCAGAGCCTTGCGTTTCATCTCAAGATTGATTTCAGCATAACGATTGGTTGTTTCGAGATGTGCATGTCCCAGCCAGGCACGAATGGTATTAATATCTACCTCTGACTGAAGTAGATGCATGGCGGTGGTATGGCGGATTGAATGGGGATGGATGTGTTTGCCTTTCAAAGAGGGGCATTTTCTAGCAGCAATCTGGATGTACTTGTCTAGCAGATATCGAACACCATAACGGGTTAAGCGCTGACCTCTATGATTTACGAAAACCGGGGCATCTGATTTAGAGTCAACTCCTCTTTGTTTAAGTAAAGAGCGTAGCAGCCTGGCTGTCTCTGGCCATAAAGGACAAAGACGCTCCTTTTCTCCTTTTCCCCGAAAGCGAACCTGGAACGGCCGTTCCAATTGAAGTGCTCGGACATAAAGACTTACGACCTCCCCTACCCGGGCTCCAGTGTTATACATAAAAAAGAAAAGTGTATAGTTCCGATAGCCATCCAGATTTCTGCAATCTACTGCCTTAAGGATTGCCTTCATTTCTTCTCGCTCCAGATACTCAACAATAGAGCTACTAAAGTTGCGTTTGAAAGGAATGGCTAAAATACGCTGGCAATGCTCGGAAATGAGTGGCTCACGATTAGCCAAATAGCGAAAGAGACTATGCAGGCAGGCGAGACGAATGTTTCTGGTCTGTTTGCTATTGGCCCGCTCTTCTTCAAGATGCTGGAGGAAATGAATCACAATCTTTGGGGATAGATCGCCCAAAGTCAAATTAGTGACCGATTTTTTCCTCTCAACAGCAGTGAAAGTGAGAAATAGCTTGATCGTATCCCGGTAACTGAGAATGGTATTTCGACTAAAATTCTTCTGCAGGGTTAGATAATCCTCCAGAAAACTCCGAATGTAGGTAGATAAATGGTTAGTTTTCATTACAGTTCTCCTATTAGGTTTAGATTGAGGTAAAATATTGATTAAAACGCTTTGAGGCATGTTCAAGCACTTCAGTCGTCATGGTTAGATACCGCTGGGTGCTGGCGATGTTGGCATGCCCAAGGTAAGTGCTCAGAAGCCCCAGCTTCGACTGTATGTCTTCACCCCGACGATACCACTCCTCCAAGCGGTGGACTGCAAAACTGTGGCGTAAATCATGAAGGCGAGGACCACGACGCCCCCGGGGTGGTCTAAGCCCCAAACGCCTGAGCATCTCTCGGAACGGTCCTTCAATAGCAGATTTGGAGTAAGGTCCTTTTCGGTGTAAATTCTGAAAAATCAGAGATTCAGGTTGAGTTGGCAGTCCCGATCCTTGCCGCAGCTGGAGGTATTTTTCCATCTGTCTCATGGTACTGGAGGAGACAGGAACCAGTCTGGATTTAAAGAACTTGGTTTCCCGAATCGAGAGAACCTCTTCTTTCCAGTCAATATCACCTAATTTAAGATTTAGCACTTCGCTGAGTCGCATTCCCGTGGTATAGAGGAGTGCAATTAGAAAATAGAACATCTCTCCTCGCTGAGGCGAATAAATCGATGACTTCAGTCTTTTTGCCTCTTTCAGTAAGGCTGCAATCTCGCCTCGTGAATAGATGTAAGGAAGGAATGGTGATGGTAGAGATGGAGAAAAGAATGAATCTGGCACATAGACCTTCGGATCGAAGCGGCGAAGATAGAGGCAAAAGCGGCGAATTACCACAAAGTTTTTGTATCGATGTTCAGGTCGAGATCTCGAAAAGAGGTCCAGCCACCTCCTGAGAATCAAGTCCGAAAGCTGCCTGGAAGGATTTGAATAGGATCTCAGGAAACGATCAAAGCGTGAGAGGATGCATTCTTCTGCCCGGTAAGCACTTCCCTGAGATCGGTGCAGCGTGATGAACTTCTGCATCGAGAGCCCCAGGGGACTGGCAAATCGCAGAGGTGCCTTGAGAGACTGTAGGTCCTTCTGGGAAGATGGGCCGGTGAGTGCCATAACGATCCCCTTCAACCCTTTCCGGGGATACTCCTTCTTGAGCTGGGCCAGTGGATTTTCCCTCAAATATCCACTTTTCTTAAGGAAGGAGAGGAAGCGGGTTATGATCCTGGCCCGGGACAGTACAGTGTCCAGAGGATAACCTGTTCTCAATTCCTTTAAGTAGCGCACGATTGTCCTTTGATCGATTGTTGCCAGCAAACAGCTTTTGGGTTGTGAAATTGTCTTGAGATATGTGAGAAATGTGAAGAGCGTCTGGCGATAATGGTGGCGGGTTTTTTGTTTTAAACGAAAGACTCCCACCACAAATTGCTCAATAAAGGAAAGGAGCTCAGGTTCTAAATTGTTTTTCATTTTATTTTTCACCATCTCACCTCCGGTACCTCAAGAGCTACCTCTCGAAGATGCTCAGTAGCAGTCTTGGTGTAAATGTGGGTTGATTCTAGCCTCCGATGTCCAAGCAGATCACCGATCTGTTTTAAAGAAGCTCCCTTGCGAATTAAGTGGGTGGCAAAACTATGTCTGAGAAGATGGGATCCACCTCGGGGGGACTCAAGACCAGCAAGTTCAAGATGTCGATTGACCACATAAGCAATGTTTTGTCTAGTAAGTGATCTCCAGGGAGCACGGGTAAGAAGAAAAACTTGCCGGTACTTTGAAGGGGAACGTCGATGCCTCAGGTAATCAAGAATTGCCTGAGCGACCCCAGGGGTAAGCGGTAGATAAAGATCTTTTCCGCTCTTACGGGGAACAATGTGAATAGCTTTCTTCCTCCAGTCAATATCCTCCAGTTTAAGTTGAGCTACTTCTCCCGCACGGAGCCCATAAGTGGTGAGAAGAATCAGGATCGCATAGTGTTGAGGGCCATTTCTTGTGGAGCGATGAACGCTATTGACAATCTTCTGAACCTCATCCCAGTCCAAAACCCGAGGCAAAGACTCGAGTTTGTAACACCGGGGACTGGTAATCAGGACGGATAAGTCGGTAGCGAGTTTACCTGACTGATACAGAAATCGAAGGAAGCTTCTGAGGCAACCCGCAAGCGATCCTTGACTAGTACGGCCGAGCCGTTCTGCCTCCTGCTCAATGAAT
>DATKVN010000030.1 GCA_035530055.1 bacterium
AATTTTGAAAGATAAAGATGTAAAAAAGATAGTGGCAGAAATTGTTCCCTTATGCCAGGAAGTAGTGGTGACTTCACCCAGCACCGAGAGAGGTTTGGATAAAAAATTGCTTAAAAGAGAAGTTATTAATTATCTCCCTTCAGGTAAAGTCAGGATAGAGAATGGCGTCGGGGAAGCCCTGATGAGGGCTCTTGAGGTTGCCAGTACGGATGATTTAATCTGTGTTACTGGTTCCCTGTACACTGTAGGGGAAGCGAAGAGGGCATTGAAACGATGAACAAGTATTCTATCGGAATAGACATTGGTGGCACGAATATAACTGTAGCCCTGGTTACAAAAAAAGGGAAAATCGTAAGAAAGATTAAGTTTCCCACCAAGGTAGAAGAGGGCAAAACTAAGATTATTAAACGCATCGTAAAAGCTTTGGATGAAGTTACGAAAGGTCTCCAATCGAAATCTATAGAGGGAATAGGCATTGGTGTAGCCGGGGATATTGACCAGAAGAGGGGGATTGTCCGATTCTCTCCCAATCTATTCTGGAAGAATGTGCCTATAGCTCGTTTGATAAATAAGAAATTCAATGTGAAAGTGGTTGTGGACAATGATGCTAATGCCGCTGCCTGGGGGACATACATTTTAGAAACTAAAAGAAAGGCAAAAAACTTAATCTGTATAACCCTGGGTACTGGCGTGGGAGGTGGTCTCATACTCAATGGAAGGATATATCATGGCGCCTCGGGCAGTGCCGGTGAGATTGGGCATATAACTGTTAATACTCAAGGTCAAAAGTGCAACTGCGGCAATTATGGTTGTCTGGAAACTTATGTTGGTTCAGCCTATATTGTTAGAAAGGCAATTAAGGAAATCAAAAAGGGTGAAAGGAGCCTGATAAAGAAGCTCGCTGGTGGAAATTTGCAGTCAATTACTTCCCAGACCATTCAGGCTGCTGCCCTGAAGGGTGATAAACTGGCAAGGAGAATCTGGAAAGAGGCAGGAGAGTATTTAGGGATAGCATTATCCGGAGTTATTAATCTTCTCAATCCGGGAGTCATAGTTTTTGGCGGTGGAGTAGCCAAGGCTGAAGAATTAATTTTCCAACCAATGAAAAAAGAAATCCGAAAACGTGCTTTCAGGGTTCCTTTTGAGAAAGTAAAGTTTACTCGCACAAAGTTCGGTGCAGACCTGGGGGTAATTGGCGCATCTTTACTGACATTGCAAGGAAATAGAAAGTGAAAAGTGTAAAGTGGTTCTTGCCTTCCTATATAGCCTTCGTGGCTATTTTTTTATTTTCTCATTCTGCCAATGCTTACCTTACTGAAGGGAAAGAGTTGTACATAGCTCGAGCCAGTACCTACGTAGTTGTGGAAAGAAATCCTGAATTAGGTCCCGCCCGGGATAACCCGATTATTCTTTTAGCCGATTACATTGAGTACAGGAAAGAAGAAAATAAAGTTTTAGCCCGTGGTAATGTTAAGATAGAAGATAGAGATGTTGTCGTAGAATGCGAGGAAGCCATTTTCGACCTGAAAGAGGAAAAAGTGGAAGCAAAAGGCGAAATCATTCTTCAAGATAAGGAAACTACTATCCATGGCAGTAAAATAATCTACGATTTGAGAACAGGACGGGGAGTTATAGACAATGCTTCATCATTTATAGACCCCTGGTACTTTTCCGGCCCGAGAATAGAGAGAATAAGCGATAAAGAAATCGTTTTACATAATGGTTATATTACTTCCTGCGAACTCTCTTCTCCCCATTATCGGTTTAAAGCAAAAAAGATTCGTGTCTTACTGGGAGAGAAGTTTTACGCTTACAACGTCCTGATGTATTTAGGTAAAGTCCCCATTTTCTATTTCCCTTATTATTGGCATTCATTGCGCGAGAGAAGATTCAGGTGGGGATTGAAGTTGGGCTCCAATGGTGGGGAAGGTTTTTTTGCTAAAGCAAATTTTGGATATGCCTTTACCCCGAGGACATACGGAACTTTACTCATCGATTATATGGCCAAAAAAGGAATTGGTTGGGGAGGCAGATATGATTATAATTTGCAGGATAAAACAAAAGGATTCTTGTATGGATATTACATTAAAGAGAAAGATACCAAGGAAAAGAAATGGCGGGGAGAGGCAGAACACTGGCAGAATTTAGGCAGCGACTTCTATTTTCAGACGAAGCTGGACTATATGTCCGATCAAAAATTTAATAAAGTCTACAATGAAGAAGACTGGATTCCAATGAAAGAGGAACTGAAATCTCATATTGCTCTTACCCGCTCAAGACCCACCTATACTTTAAGGATAGCCGGAGAAAGAAAGGATGTATGGGATTATCAGAGGGAACGATTCGTCAACATTCAGAGCTATTCTCCCAGCCTCTCATTTGCCACAAGTCTTCTCAGAATCAGGAAAGGGCCGCTCTATTATAGATTAGGAGGGAATTACTCCAACCGCTATGTTAAACCTTACGATTATGTTAACAGAGAATTTCAGGAAGGTCACCGCTTAAATCAGAGCGACGTCTATTTTAACCTGGTTAATAAAATGAGGTTATCACGCAGAGCCAACGTAGATACAGAAGTAGGTTTTAAAGAAACCTGGCAGGATAAGGATGAGAACTGGAATAGAAAAAACGTATATAAGAACATATACCACACTAAGGCAAACTTACGGACGCGGATTACCAGGTCTTTCGATACAGACTTAACGCATAGTTTCCAGCAAGAACAGGGTAAGAAGACAACGCTCAATAAACTTTCGATTTTGGGAAGGATTCGCCTTCTCTGGCTATTAAAATTGACCTCCTCCATGGGATATAGTTTTATTGGAGAGAAAAATCTTAGATTCGATGATCTTTTCTCCCGGGTCGATTTTAGGCCTTCTCGTTTAACGAATTTCTATTTCGAGCATAGCTACGACCTGAACAGGGAAAAGACATCCAATTTTCAGGCTGAAGCCATATTTGGTCCGGGAGAGAGGAAGTGGTCAATAAATTCCAGGTTGACCTATTTAGAGGGAACTTCTAACTATCCCCGTCGCCTGGACATCGTAAATGGGTTTAATTTTCCGATTACCGGAAAATGGAGGGCTCGACTGGCTACCAGATACAATATTTATGATCGCAAGCTTATGGAAAGAGGAATTCATATTTATCGAGACCTCCACTGCTGGGAAGCAAGCCTCAGCTGGACAAAGATACCTTCCGAGGAGGAGATATGGTTTATGATTAATTTGAAGATTTTTCCCGAAAATAGAATAGGTGTTTACCATAATATTGATGAGAAGGAGTGGAGGCTACGCAGAAAATAATTTTTGTTTGACAATTTTTTCCCATTTTGTTAACATTGAAGTTACTTAAAATTGAAGGTGCCAAGGTAGCTCAGTTGGTAGAGCACCGGACTGAAAATCCGGGTTGTCCCCAGTTCGATCCTGGGCCTTGGCACTTTTTTTATTTTATAAGGTTTTGGTAGTGTAGGGCTTTATGCCCGTAATTGATACCCCTTCATACCTTTTATTTCTCTCTTGCATAAACTGGCTTAATTTACTATAATTTTTTAATCTAGAACCGAAATTCGGCTGTAAACAATCAAGCGGAGGTTGTCAAGATACCCTTGTTTTCCTCCGCTTCATAATCTGGCTTCAACAAGAAGAATTTTGCTGAAGTTAGGCAAATCCCGAGCTTATGGGAACAAAACATGCCAATTTGGGAGGATGAACGAAGTATTTTGGTCATCCAAACTAGGCACCGTTTTGCTGCGGTTAGGAGGTAATCAAAAATGGCTGAAGAAAATGAAAGAGTTGGCTTCGAATTAGGAATGGGTTGGCTTCCAGACTATCCCGATTTTCGGGACTACACGGTGGAAAGGGAAGAAGTTGCTCTCAGGCTCAAAAGGCTAGCACAAAAAGAGCCGGTGAAAGATATGCTCAAAAAACTGGGGGTTGCACAGCCTGCGAGAGTGAGTATACCGACATCCGTGGACTTAAGAAAATGGTGTTCCCCTATTGAAAATCAGGGTGCTCTCGGTTCCTGCACGGCAAACGCTGGCGTTGGGCTCGTAGAATACTATGAGCGGAGGGCTTTTGTCAAACACATAGATGCATCAAGGCTATTCCTTTATAAAGCAACTCGCAACCTTCTCCACTGGACAGGAGATAGAGGAGCATTTCTTCGCACCACAATGGCTGCTATGGTGCTTTTTGGGGTTCCCCCGGAAGAATACTGGCCCTATCTCATAGCAGACTTCGACAAGGAACCTTCCTCTTTCTGTTATGCCTTTGCCCAGGACTACCAAGCCATACAATACTTTCGACTCGACTCTCTATCCACACCTAAAGACTTACTTTTGAAACGAATCAAGTCTTTCTTAGCTGCTGGTCTGCCATCGATGTTCGGGTTTAGTGTTTTTAGCTCTATTGAGCAAACCAATGACGACGGAAAAATCCCCTACCCCTGTCGTGGAGAGAGAATTCTTGGCGGTCATGCGGTTGTAGCAGTGGGATTTAATGATGATATCAAGATTGAAAACACGACTTGCGGAGTAGAGACTACTGGAGCATTGCTCATACGAAACTCCTGGGGCAGAGAATGGGGAGATAAGGGTTATGGCTGGTTGCCATACGAGTATGTCCTCGGAGGGCTGGCAATAGATTGGTGGTCACTTCTCAAAAACGAGTGGGTTAATACAAAGGAGTTCGGGCTTTAACTGGAGAAGACCGATGAAACGCTCCGATAACCTTAAACAGAAAGAATTAAAAGCCAGGGAGACATGAGGATGGAACTTTTTCTGAAACTCTCAGGGATTTTATTAGGCGTGCTGGCAAGGACAATGATTCCCTATCTGAGAAAAATCATAGCCGGCAAGATAAAGAAATTTGACAAGGGGTACTGGCTTACGGCAGTAGCTTCATTTGTCTTGGGTTTGATTACTACACTACTCATCTTCCCAAAGTTTGAATTTGTACCAACAGGGGCAGGAGCAGAAACCTCGATTAGACTATTCTGTGTTGCTTTTGGTTTTGGATTTGCTTGGAACTCCCTGGTTAATGAAGGAGTCAAGTGGGGAGAAAAACGAAAATAAACAACACCCCTTTTTTTAGAAGCATGGAAGGACTTATCTTTTTAATCGGATGTTTATTACTAATAACGCAGGTAATTCTATTTACTATATTTGCTCACTACGTTCCTGGAATAAAGAAAGGCTTACTTCCAGTCATAGCTGCTGACCTCCTTGGTGGAAGAGGAGTCAGTATTTCTGTTGGCCTGGAAATGGGACTGTCAAAATTCCAGGTTATTTTTATTTCGGTCATCTTCAACCTGACTTATCTCTTTATTCTCTATCCACTGTTCATCTATTTTTACGAACACTTGGTAAGAATGAAATTCATCGGGAAAGCCGTAGATTCAACCCAAAAAGCAGCCGAGAAACATCAGGCGAGAATAGAGAGATGGGGCGCTTTGGGAATAGCAATTTTTGTCTGGATTCCCCTGTTTTCTACAGGTTCATTGGTTGGCTCAATTATCGGAACGTTGATTGGCATGCGTACAGGCGTTGTAATTTCTGTGGTAGTTTTAGCGATGGTTACAAGTGCTATATCCTGGGCATTTATATTTGATTATCTATTTGAATTAGCTACAGGAGCAGGGAAAATTATCCCTTCCATATTCGTTGGTTCAATCCTGGGATTAGTGATTTTTTACCGCTTGCGCCAATTTTACCATTTAGCTAAACAAAAAATAAAAGCAAAAAAGAAAATTTAAGAAAGCCGACGTAGCTCAGTTGGTAGAGCAACGGTTTCGTAAACCGTAGGTCGACAGTTCGACTCTGTCCGTCGGCTTATAAATAAAGCAAAGTTCCGGGGACACAATACTTAATTAAAAAAGGAGAAAGGGAATCAATTAAGATAATTAAGTATTGTGTCCCCGAATTTTTATAAATGGGTTGAATTTTTGGGGAAATTGTGTTAAAATATTATGCGAATTATGAATAAAAAACTAATCAGATATTGCAATGTAATAATAGAGTTCGGCTTGCCAATTTTAGCCTTCCTTATTGCTCTGTCTTTTTATCTGAAGACCTACGATTCCTGTCAGATAAAAATTACACTTCTACATATTGGTGCTACCGTTATTATAGCAGCGTGGATTGTCAAGGTAATTGAAAGGGGAAGGCTACTGGAAAGTAGAGAACAGCGTCTCTATGCAATTCCTGCTCTCTTTTTTCTCCTTTCCGGTATCATTTCCTTCTCCATTTCCCCATTTAAATTTACCAGTTTTGAAGAGCTTACCAGGAGAGTTCTGTATATAGGAATTTTTCTGGTCGCTCTCGTTGAGTTTAACAGTTCGGAAAAAGTAAAGAGAATGTTCCGCTGGATACTCGCTGCCACCTTTATCGCTGTTTTCTATGGGTTGATTCAATTCATGGAGTTAGATCCCTTCATCTGGAAGGGAGCTTTTGGAGATAGAATATTTTCCACTTTTGGCAACCCCAATTTCTTTGCCGCCTTCCTGGTACTGGTTACTCCTTTAATTTTAACATTTTTCGATTTTTCCGACCTGAAAAAGGCTAAAAAGACATTTGTCTCTTTGGTTCTGGTGGTAACCATTGGTATCCTCTACTGTTTTATGCAATTTTTGGGAAAGGAAGGACTGATGGGCATGGGAGGTCTGGGAACTCAAGCCTATATCTTCTTTGTGGAAAATAAGACGTACGCTTTCTTCTTTTTACTTCTCCTTTCCATGTGCCTGATGGTTTTGGTGAAGATGAAGACGAAAAAGCTTCTGGTTCTCTTTCTGTTTATCCTGGTCATTAATCTCATCACGACGAGAACTAAAGCTGCGTATATTGGTTTTGCCGCGGGAGTCTCTTTCTTTGCCATGATTACCACGCTATTTATTGTTCCTGCCACAAAGAAGCAGAAGAAGACTTTTCTGGTAGTTTTCCTATCGGTCCTCATTCTGGGCACGGGAGGCGCGGTAACTTTCTTTATAAGACAGCGGATAGACTCGGTGCGTTTCCGGGTGTTCACCTGGGTTTCCACTTTGGAAATGATTAGAGATTATCCTGAAGGAGGCACGACAATTAAATCAACGCCCGGTAAAGAATTAATTCATAAGTTTCTGGGAACAGGAATTGGCACTTTCAAAATAGTCTATCCTGCTTTCCGGCGTCCGGAGATATTCCATATCGAGGGAAAACATAATACCGAAACAGACCATCCAGAAAATGAATATATCGAGATATGGTACGATGAAGGGATAGTTGGATTCGGGATATTTCTCTGGATTATGACATTATTCTTTTACACTGGAATAAAGAGGTTAAAGCAAGTTACCGGCTATTCGGCACAAGCCCCTCCATCTTCCAGGAGTTCCCGGTTGAATCCCCATACTAAGAGAGGTTCAAAATTCAAGATTGGCTCTCAATTAGAAAAGTTGACTAGGCGTCAATATCTACTCATTGGACTGCTCTCGGGGCTGTTTGGACTTCTGGCGCACAATCTTATGTGTGTGAACATGAGATTTGTATCTTCGGGTTTTGTTTTCTGGCTTTTCCTGGGACTACTTGGTGGTCAGATAGTGGGGCAGAAAGAGAAGGTTAATCCGAGTTTGGAAGATAATAAAAGGTCTAAGTTTCTAAGTAATATGCGTTCCCGAAGAATAGTCCAGATTATAGTCATAATTCTCACTGTGTTTCTGGTTTTATTCTTCAGGAGATTCTTTATAGCTGATATCCACCACAACATTGCTATTGCTTACTCCAAAACAGGAAGGTGGGAAAATGCTTTAAAGGAGTATCAGACTGTTTTGAAAAATAACCCTTATTATGCAATGACTCACTACTTTATGGGCAATGTCTATAACGATAGATGGGATATGAAGGAAGTTTACGACCCTCGCTGGGATTCTGTAGACCTCAAACAGAAATATTTCTTTCCCTCGATTCATAGATTGTTTTATGGCCTGGAGGAAGACCTGAAGATTCCGCGTACTGACGCTGAGAGGGCTGTGGCGAAGTATGCTGATTTAAAGAAGCTGGCTCCCAACTATGTGCAGGTTCACTTCCAGGAAGGAAGTTTATATACTAAACTAAAAGAATGGGATAAGGCTATAGAGAGTTTCCAGAAGTATTTAGCTCTTGACCCTGTATATGCTGCCACCTACTTCAAGATGGGCTGGTGCTATGTTCAGAAGAAGGAATGGGCTAAGGCAGAGGAGGTTTACCTGAAGGCTGTAGAATGGAATCCCAAATTAGGTCAGGCATATATAAATTTAGGCAATGCCTACTTTATGCAGAGGAAGTTAAGAGAGGCTGAAAAGTATTATAAGAAAGCAGTTGAACTGAACGATTCTGACATTGGTGCCCACAGGAGTCTTGCCGCTTTCTACACGAATACGAATAGACGCGCTTTGGCTCTGAAAGAATGGGGAAAAATTTTGGAATTAAATCCTGAAGATAAACAGGCAAAATCTATAATTCAACAGATAAAAGTCATAAGGCCGAAAGTGAAAGACTAATCTTTTCCTGGCGAGTGGCGTTTTTTCTATTATATAACATCCCGATAACAATCGGGATGCGGATTAGGGAGTTTGAGGGAAACAATCTGGTTTCCCTCAAGGGGCGCCGGTGGCGACGAATAAGGAGCGACGACCGAGCGAAGCGAGGGAAAGGCGCGGGCGCGAGATGGTGAGCGCCCCGGAGGACAGAGAAGTAAATGTCTGGTGGACATTTGGTGAGCGCCAGAGGGGCGAAGACCCTATGGAAGTAACCCCGAAGGGGTTATCTTGAAATGGATTTCGAGCGCATAATAAAATATATTTTTTTTATCATCCTTTTAATTTGCCCTCTAATCTTTCTTACCGATACTACTCGTAATCCTTATGTAATTCAAAACGTGGTGTTTGGGATTGGTCTATCCTTGATTTTAGCTATCTGGCTGATAAAGAGTAATCTTAAACGCCAAATCATTTTGCCCAAAACATACCTGGATAAACCCCTTTTTCTCTTCTTTTTGGTTGCCCTTCTCTCAGTCGCTTATTCGTTCTATATCCATCCGAGATTTAAACTGGCTATCCTTTCTTTTGGTGGAAGAAGTCTACTATTATTTTTATTTCTCAATTGCATAGCAGTCTTTTACATAACTGTCTATCTCCTTCACGATGAAAGAAATCTTAAAAGGTTACTCTATATTGCCTTTGCCGTGGGAACGCTTGCCTCTTTGTATGCTTTACTTCAGTATGGAGGGATTGAACCTATATGGCCAATGCAGTTAGACCCTTTTGGCACTCGCAGCGTCTCCACCTTTGGCAACCCTAATTTCATGGCAAGTTTTCTGATTCTAATCTTGCCTGTGATAGCGGTTCTGGTTGTTTATGAAAAGGCTCCCATTAAGAAGCTCTTTTTAGGCGGACTTTTCGGAGTTAACTTCTTTGGACTCCTGGTAACCCGCACGCGCAGTGCCTGGCTGGGACTTTTTGTTGCTTTGGTTTTCGTTGCCTTTTATCTCCTCGTTTACCAGCGTTCTCTAATTTTCAGGAATAGAAAATGGTTAATTTTTCTGGTGGGTATTCTGTTTCTGATGATGTTCTATCCTGTGAGGGTCGGTGGGGGAAAGAAAGTCAGGATGGTGAAAGTAGCTTTGGAGAAGGTTAACAGCGTTACTGATTTTAAACAGATGGCCTATGTTCAGAGATTTTTAATCTGGCAGGCAGCCCATTCTATGTTTAAGGAAAGTCCGCTTTTAGGCCACGGCTGGGGAAATTTCGAGATTATCTATCCATTTCATCAAGGGAAATTTCTGAAAATAAAGAAGTATTCTCCTTTTCGCACCCATGCCAATAATGCCCATAATGAGATATTAGAGATAGTTTCCGGGACGGGGATTGTGGGTCTGGGAATATATATCTGGTTATTCATTCTCTTTTTTAAAATGGGAATAGATAGTTACAGAAAGCTTACTGGTGAATATGATAAGATTGTTGCTTTGGGGCTTTTGGCAAGCATTTTGGGAATGCTCATCGACAATTTATTGAATGTTTCCTTGCATTTTCCCATACCTGCCCTTCTCTTCTGGATATGGATGGGATTGGTAGTGGGAATATGTCAGAGACGGAAAACCTCAGAACGTAAGATTCCCATTAAAAAAATCCTTGTTTACCCATTGGGAATAATTATTTTTGGAATTGTTCTGTTTAATCTCAGATATTTCCGGGGAGAGATTCATTATTTTAAGGGTTTTAAGTACGCAAAAAATAACGCTACGCTGGGAAACGCAGTTAGGGAGTGCGAGCTATCCTATAAGATTTATCCTCTAAACGTGGACAATAACTATGAACTGGGGAACGCTTATGCTCGCTTAGGTGAGAAGGAGAAAGCTATTTGGGCTTATCTTAAAGCAATAGAAGCAAACCCTGGTTACGACGAGATATATTCAAATTTAGGAATTATGTATGGACAGACCAAGAGAATACCAGAGGCCATGGAAGCTCTAAGTAAATCGATTGAGATAAATCCTCTCTCCGTCCCTACTCGCTCTTACCTTGCACAGGTGCATATTGGAAGAAAGGAATGGGAGAAAGCTGCTAACCAATATCGAGAGATATTAGAGCTTGAACCCGAAAATTCGAAAGTTAAAGGGAATCTTTCCTATGTCCAGGCACAGATGGAAAAGAAACCCCCTATTCCTGCACCAACTCAGGAAATCAACCTTCTATTTGAGAAGGGGGAAAAATATGTAAACAATAAAGATTGGAATAAAGCAGAAAAGACTTACGGGAAGATTGTAGAGCTTGTTCCTGGAAACATAAAAGCAAACCTCTATTTGGGTAATATATATTTTAGCCAAGGTAAGATGAAAAAAGCAATCAATCAATATGAGAAGATAATCAAACTCTCTCCCACATTCAATATTGGGGCTCATAATAATCTCGGTCTTGCCTATCTGGAATTGAAAAAGGTCAATCTGGCAAGAGAAGAATTCCAAAAAGTTTTGAAAGTTGATCCTGGAAACGAATTGGCCACGAGGAAGTTAAAAGAGACAGAGTCCGGGTTTAAAGGGGAGGGGAAAGAGGATAACTTGACAAGATAAATGAAATTTGTTAGGATGATGAACATATAATTGAACGACGGAAATTGTGATGAAAAATAATTTACAAAGGAGAGGAAAATGAAAAAAAAGCCCTTTCCATTAATATTATTAGTAGGATTGGTTATTACTTATTTTTCAGGCATTTATTCTGTCTTATCTGCAGGGGAAGTAGTTGATTTGATCGATACCCCCACTCCTCAAATTACTGAACGGGGGGGATATAATGTAAATTTCCGCTTCTATAGCTTGAAAAGCAGGGAAGGCAGTAATATTAGCGGACTTCTGGTGGGTCTATTCTTTGGAGTATTGGAGCATATGAACCTGGGAGTTTATCTTGATACTGAAAATATCATAGGGAATGATAATGTCAAGCTCAGGCGTCCTCGACTCTTTGTAAAATTTTACCTCTTCGGTGGAGCCGAGTACTTCCCAGCAATTAGCGTTGGTTACGATGATCAAGGTTATGGAGAATATAGTGATGGAAAGTATGAACAGAGAGAAAAAGGTTTCTTTATAGTCATCTGCAAAGAGAATTTTATTCCGGGATTGGAAGTCTCTACAGGGATTAATGGTTACGATTTTGATAAATTCAGGGTTAGAGGATTCATTAGCCTATTTTCTAAAGTATATGAGAATGTAATTCCCATGTTGGAATTCGATAATTTGGGTGGCGGAAAGCAGGTTAGGATAAATATAGGCATACGTTATTTCATCACGCCAAACTTAAACGTTGAAATAGACGGAAGAGATATTGCCCATGAATCTGATCGCATCTTTCGCATCGGATATATGAGTGGATTTTAAATTAAAAGATAGTCTGTTCATCGCTAGGAGGAATTTCTTGACGTCAAAAAACTTCGGACTCTGCAAGGCGCAAATCAAAACTCCTCGCTTCGCTCGTCAGACAGTGATTTGCTTGAAAGAAGATGAGTGAAGCATCCCGATTTTCAATCGGGATGCGGATTAGGGGGTTTGGGGGAAATAATCTGATTTCCCCCAAGGGGTCGCTGGAGCGACGAATAAGGAGCTCCGTGTTAGCGACGGGCGCGAGACGGTGAGCGCCCCGGAGGACAGAGAACCCCGATGGAATCGGGGTGAACGCCAGAGGGGTGAAACCCCTATGGAAGTGTTCCTTTGAGGAACACTTGTCCTCGTTTTTTGGCTAAAATTCCAATAGCTCTTCACAGACTATCTTTTAAATGTTGTAGTAAGGGAGGATGTGTTGGCTGAAGTTGAAGGTTTGGATTTTGAAAGACCGGT
Organism: bacterium; assembly: GCA_035530055.1. NCBI lineage: Bacteria > bacterium. The sequence continues at coordinate 12,342 of DATKVN010000030.1, forward strand.
TGTACAACTGGAAAAGAAAATTGAAGAACTGAAAAATCTTGACGTTAACGAAAAAGTCGATTTTTCTCAGGAGATAGCCAGTCTGGAGAAAAAATGCGAGAAACTTAAGAAGGAAATTTTCGGGAATCTCACTCCCTGGCAAAAGGTCCAACTGGCTCGCCATCCTAAACGCCCCTATACTTTAGACTATATAAATCTACTTATGAGTGATTTTGTAGAACTTCAGGGAGACAGAGGTTTTGCCGATGACCCAGCCATGGTGGCGGGAGTGGCTAAATTTAAGGAAGAACCGGTTGTAATTATTGGTCATCAGAAAGGCCGAACGCTCCAGGAAAACATGGTGAGAAATTTCGGGATGTCCCATCCGGAAGGATATCGCAAGGCGTTGAGGATAATGAAGCTGGCTGAGAAATTTTCAATTCCTGTTATTAGTTTCATAGATACTCCCGGAGCCTATCCAGGAATCGGGGCAGAAGAGAGAGGGCAAGCCGAAGCAATTGCCCGAAATTTGAAAGCCATGTCAGAATTGGAAGTTCCCATTATTGTTGTGATCGTGGGAGAAGGTGGTAGTGGGGGAGCGCTGGGAATCGGTGTTGGCGATAAAGTCCTGATGTTGGAAAATGCTATCTATTCGGTTATCTCTCCTGAAGGTTGCGCTTCTATTCTGTGGAGGGATGCAGCGAAGGCTCCGGAGGCTGCTAAGGCACTAAAGTTGACCGCTCAAGATTTATTGGGGTTAAAAGTGATTGATGAAATTATTGATGAGCCTCTGGGTGGCGTCCATCGGGATATAGAATTTGTAGGGAGGCACTTGGAAAAAAAGATAAATAGATACCTGAACGAATTAAAAAACTTGCCCGTAGAGGAACTGTTGAGAAAAAGGTACCAGAAGTTTCGCCTGCTGGGCGAATTTATAGAAGTACAACCGAGCAGAAAAGAAAAAACTGAAATAAAAGAAGAAAAAAAATGAGAAAGATTGCTGTTACCACTGCTGGTGGTGATGCCCCGGGAATGAATGCTTGTCTTAGAGCAATAGTTCGCTCAGCGATCTATTATGGCTTAGAGGTGGTGGGAATTGAAGAAGGGTATTGGGGATTGATTGAAGATAAAAAGAGAAGAATGGATTTGAGGTCGGTTAGCGGAATTATCAGCTGGGGCGGAACGATATTGAAGACGAAAAGGTGTAAAGAGATAAAGACTAAAAAAGGGATAGAAAAAGCAGTAAGGGTTTTAAAAAGAAACAGGATTGACGGTTTGATTACCATAGGAGGAGAAGGTTCTTTTAGAGGGGGAGTAGAACTCTATCGGGCAAGTAGAATACCTCTTGTTGGTATACCAGCAAGTATTGACAATGATATCGCTGGCACAGAAGATACCATAGGTTTCGATACAGCGGTGAATACAGCCTTAGACTCTATTCAGAAAATTCGGGATACCGCTTCTTCTCACGAGAGAATCTTTATCATCGAGGTGATGGGAAGAGAGAGGGGGTTTATTTCCCTGGCGGTGGGATTGGCTTGCGGGGCTGAGATAATTTTAGTGCCCGAAATAAAATATAATCTCAGTAAAATCTCTCAGGAATTGGAAAAGGGCAGAAAGAGTGGTAAGAAGAGTAGTATTATTGTTATGGCTGAAGGAGCAGGAGCTTCCTATGCCATAGCTCATCAAATAAGAGATGTTACAGGCTATGAAGTCAGAGTAAGCGTTATTGGTTATATTCAACGTGGTGGTTCCCCCACTGCCCGCAGCGTAAATTTAGCTAATCTTTTTGGACATCAGGCAGTGAAGGTTTTGATGAGAACGAAATCGGCCAAGATGGTGGGATGGAAGGAAGGAAAGGTTGTAGTTCTGCCTTTGGGCTATTCAACAAAACATAGAAAAGAGATAGATAAGAATCTTTACAGGTTGGCTCATATACTGGCAATATAAAGAGGGGGATGAAGGGATAGTTATCGGAGGCGCTCGGCTAGAGCCTCGCTCAAAATCGACCAGCGCTGGGGCTTTACCTGGCCGATTTAAAGCTCCTGCAACTATCCCTTCATCCCCGGCGTATTGGAAGGTGGGGATAGTTATCGGAGGCGCTCGGGAGTGCTCGGGATTTGGTTCGCTCGCTGACAATTTTTTGGTCTTTGACCACCGCCAAAAATCTCAGGAGTTTCTCCCGTCTTTGCGGGACTAAACTCTAATCTTCGATTTTTGGCTAAAAATTCTAATGCTCGCTTTACCAAATTCCCTCGCATTAGAGTAGGGAATAGTGGAATAAGGATAGTTTTCGGAGGACGGCACTGTAAACAGTGCCCGACCAACCATGGTGGGGCACCCTTTAGGGTGCCGAAGTAAGTGGAAGGGTAGAAGGATAAAGGAGGTAGAGTAAAAATTACCATGAGAATTGGAGTATTGAGTGGTGGAGGAGATGTGCCAGGTTTAAATCCGGCAATTCGTGGATGTGTGTTGCGGGCAATGGATTTCGGCTGGGAAGTAGTGGGAATTAATGAGGGCTGGAAGGGATTGATTGAGGGTTTGACTGAGTCCTTGGAAATTTCCCAAGTGGAAGATTTA
>DATKVN010000031.1 GCA_035530055.1 bacterium
TCAATATTTTTTAATTCATTGCCACCGCCAATATTGTAGATTTCCCCTTCTTTACCTTTATGTAGAATCAAATCGATTGCCTCACAGTTATCGATAACATAGAGCCAATCTCTTACATTCATTCCATCGCCATAAAGGGGAAGTGGTTTATCTTCCAGGGCATTCGTTATAAATAGGGGAATTATCTTTTCGGGATACTGGTAGGGACCAAAGTTGTTGGTACTACGAGCGACAATGGTTGGTAAATTGAAGGTGACCCGATATGAATGAACGACCATATCTGCAGCAGCTTTAGAAGCAGCGTATGGACTACTCGGGCTCAAAGGGCTTGTCTCTTTAAATGAGCCCTTCTCAATCGAACCGTAGACTTCATCAGTTGAAATTTGTATAAACCGAGAGATATTGTGTCTTTTGGTTGCTTCCAGGAGATTATGAGTTCCATCTATGTTAGTCCGGAGGAAGTCTGAAGCATCAATTATTGACCTGTCTACATGGGATTGAGCGGCAAAGTTTACTATTGCCTCAGCATTTTTTGACAACTCATCAACGATTTTTCTGTCGCAAATATCTCCTTTAACAAAGGTATAGTTGGAATTACTCTCTATTTCTTTCAAATTATCTAAATTCCCCGCATAGGCGAGTTTATCTAGATTGATAATTTTATATTGGGGATATTTTTTTATAATGTGTCTGATGAAGTTAGAACCGATAAAACCTGCTCCACCGGTCACCAGTAAACGCATATCCTCTACCAACCTTTCCTGGTTTTCCACCGCTCATAAGGGATGGAAGGGTCGTTTAAAGGAATTCTATATTCATCCGGGTTCTCTCGATTATATACCTGGTCCGGAACATTCAGAAGCCAACAATCTTCTTCACCAAGGCACTCAAATCCATGGACTACCAGGGGAGGAACTTTCAGAACCATCAAATTATTCCCTCCCACCTCGTATTCTCCAATTTCTCCAAATGTTTTCGAGTCCTGCCGATTATCGAAGAGGACGATTCGCGCCCTACCCTTAATCACACAAAAATGGTCCCATTGTTTCTTATGGTAGTGCCATCCCTTGACCCAACCAGGTTTACCTTTGCTTATGTAGACCTGTCCAAACTTCATAAACATTGGTTCATCCGACCGGAGAATCTCAAATAGAGATCCTCTCTCGTCTTCGTGAACATCTAATTTCTTTATTTCCAATCCTTCAATCACAACTCCTCCTCTATGACCTCCCTTTCGGGAGGATTCCAAATAATTGGAGTAGCACCGCTTGCGGTGCGTTAACGCGAAACAAGTTTCGCTACTCCAAAACTCTGGATTCCTTGCGAAAGCAGGGTCTTCCCCTCCCTTTCGGGAGGACTCCAAAAAAACCTAGTCTCTACGTGACTTCGACGCGGCTGGAGTCGCCTACCATAATTCTATAAGCAGATGGTTTTGCTTTCGACTTCAATATTTCAACATTTTGCCCTACTAAGCTGTCCTCAATTCTTCTAATATCTCTGATTTTACTGTTCTCAAGAATAATGCTGTGTTCGACCTCGCTATTTTCAATAGTTACTTTGAAGTATACTGAGGTGAAAGGTCCAATATAGGAGTTAACTATTCTGCTATTCTCGCCAATAATTACCGGTCCCCTGATGACGCTTTTTCTAACCTCGGCTCCCTTCTCAATCCTTACTTTTCCGAATAATTCCGATTCCTTATCTACCTTACCTTTCACATGGCTCTTTAAATCGTCCAAGAGAATCCTGTTAGCCTCTAAAATGTCCTCTAACTTTCCTGTATCTTTCCACCAGCCGGTGATAATGTGTGGGCGGACAGTAAAATTATGGTCAATAAGATACTGGATGGCATCTGTAATCTCTAATTCGTTACGCCAGGAAGGTTTAATATTATTCACAGCTTTAAAGATATTCTTATCAAACATATAAACACCGACCAGAGCCAGATTGCTCTTTGGCTTCTTTGGCTTCTCTACCAGCCGTAAGACTTTTCTACCTTTCAATTCAACGACACCGAACTGTTCAGGATGGGGAACACGAGCCAATAGAATCTGGGCATTGGGTCTCGTTTTCTCAAATTCCTTTACTAAAGAGGTAATGCCATCCTTGATCAGATTATCTCCCAGATACATAACAAAGTTGTCATTTCCTATAAAATCTTGAGAAATCTTAACAGCATGCGCCAACCCCAGGGGCTTGTCCTGCTCAATATAGGTGACATTAATTCCCCACTTCTTTCCTCTCCCCACAGCATCTCTTATCTCATTCTTCGTTTCACCTACAACAATGCCAACATTTTTAATTCCTGCCTCTTTTACCGCTTCAATTCCATAGAAAAGGATTGGTTTGTTGGCTACTGGCAGGAGCTGTTTAGCACTGGTATGGGTAATGGGACGAAGGCGGGTACCTCTTCCACCGCTCAAGATAAGCGCTTTCATTTAATTTCCTAAATAAAGCTGCGATTTAATGAACTGTCGCGGGCTTCTTAAAATATTCGACTACGGCTGCAGAAACAAATCCAACGAACAAGCCTAAAATTCCGGCAATCAGGATGTTCTGCTTCTTTTTAGGTCCGATTGGCCTATCAGGAGTCGCAGGAGGAATTACCAACTCTGTGCTAACGGTACCATAGGATTCCTCCATCTTTTTCTCTCTGAGTTCTACCTGAAGTCTTTCATACCTGTCACGGCCTTTCTCCAGGCTATCCATATATCCTCGAGCAAGCATTGCTTTTGCATCCGAATTGGCGGCTACAAGTTCGTCTATTTTCTTCTGGAGCATATTAATCTCTTTTTCTATCTCGAACAAACGTTTCTTGCCAGAAGCAAAATATTCTTCCAGAATTACTTTCGCTCGTTCAAAAATCTGCTCGTGCCTGTTCAGAAGAACCGTAGTCACTCCATTTACCAATTTCAGAGCTTCCTCTGGGGTTTCCCCCCTTCCCTTTATCTCCAAAAACCCGGATTTTTCCTTCATCTTTATCTTTGAAGCTAATTGCCCTAATTTCTCCTGTGTGGTAAGAACATTGAGTTCTTTTGCTACTTCTTCCAATACCGGTCCCGTCTTAAAAATCTCTATAGTTGTGGAGGGTTCCTCCAATAGTTTGCTTCTCATTATCCCAATCTTGACCATTGCTGTGGATTCGTAAGCCCTGGGCAAAAGGAAACTCACCACTCCGCTCGTTATTGTAAAAACTAAGAAAATAATTAAAATAATCTTCCACCTTTTCCTTACCATATTGATGTAATCTCTCAAATCCACTTCTTTCTCTTCCATTTGTTTTTCCTCCTTTAAATAGGTAAATAGGGACAGCGACCATTTATTTTCCCTGCTTTTTCGGTCTCCCCCTTGGTAGAACGAGTAGTCTTCTTCTAAATTTTTTCTCCAGTTCCTGGGTAAATGTGAGTGTTCCCAGCGGCCGACCTGTTAGCGTATGTTTCCTTATGTTCTCAGTGAATTTTTCGTCTTCTTCTGAGCCTATACATCCTTTCCAGGAATCGAAGGACATATTTATGAACTTGGATATATCCTCTAATTTGATTAGCGAATAACCTATATTTATATGAAATGCAGCACTCGACCACTTCCACTGCCAAGCTTTTTCCACCAGTTTTGCTCTTACAGGGTTTCTTTCTACATACCTCAAAGCCGCAACGAAATGCGGTTCGTCCAAAATACAGGAATAAAAACGTCCCTGCCATAAATGCCCTTTTGCATTTTGCCTCTTATTGAAATATTGTGAGTAGCGCATATGAGCGGTATTAAATGTGTGGGAGAGTGAATCTTCTTTTTTGGGAATGACTATAAAATGAACGTGGTTCCGCATTAAACAATATGCCAATATAGAAAGTCCATATTTGGTGGTGTACTCCTGTAACCACTCACTGTATTTCAAATAGTCCGCGTCATCTACAAACACATCTTGTCCGTAGTTTCCTCTTTGAGTAATATGGTGAGGTAAACCGACTGCGACTACTCTTGCAATACGCGGCATAATAAAATTCTGCTCCGGTTAGTTTAGGTTCTATTAAAAATGGTCGCTGTCCCTATTAACGGGGACGACGGGATTTGAACCCGCGATCTCCGGCTTGACAGGCCGGCATTCTAAACCAGGCTGAACTACGTCCCCGTATCTTTATTTGGTGGGCGGTGCAGGATTTGAACCTGCGACCCCCTCCTTGTAAGGGAGATGCTCTCCCGCTGAGCTAACCGCCCTTATTTCTGGCGTCCCCGAGGGGATTCGAACCCCTGCTGCCACCTTGAAAGAGTGGTGACCTAACCACTAGTCGACGGGGACAACTACTAACGCAGACTGAAGTCTGCGACTACCGAATTTTGAAAAAAATTATTGCGCCACAAAAAACCGCCCAGATTATAACAGTAAATAATAACGGAATATCTGTAAGGAAATTTTCTGTGGGACTACTGCTTTCTTTTTTGTGATAAACAAGATATTGGTACCTAAAAATACCATATAAAACTATTGGCAACGATAGAAATAACTTATTTCCAAATTTAGCAGTGGTTTCTGAGTCTATTGTATAAAATAAGTAAGTAATAACAGTTAAAGAATTTACTATATTTATCATAGTATCTAAAAAATATGGGCTATAATGGGACAATACTGCTCTATGAGAAACAAAACCTTCTCCCAATTCTACTATTTCTGCTCTTCTTTTGGTAAACCCTAAAAAAAGAGCAAGCATAAAACCACATAATAGTATCCATTTTGACATATATATATCTGTAGCAACAGAGCCAGCTACTATTCGCAATACAAATCCTAACGCTATTATAAATACATCTATGATAACAATATTCTTAAGATAAACAGAATAAAGTATATTAATTCCTATATATGTTAGTACTACAAATACAAACCCTATGTTAGTAAAAAAGCCCAGGAATAGGCTCATTAAGGCTAAAACAATAAAAATTAGGTACGCAGTAGAGACATTTATTTCTCCAGAAGCTAATGGACGATGTTTTTTTATGGGGTGGAATCTGTCACCTTGTAAATCCATGATGTCATTAAATACATACATACTACTTGCAGCAAAACAAAAACTAATAAATGCTACACTAGCAATTAGTAACCTTTCAGGAGTGAACATCTGCAAGCCGAACAATAATGGTAGAAACAAAAACAGATTCTTTACCCAATGGTTTGGTCTTATTAACTTTACATAATTTTTTATCATTGGTCACCTTCAAACAAATAGCTGTGCAAATTATGTGCTAACTGGGATAACTCTTAAAAAGCCTGCCCCATTTTGTATTTAAAACTTTACGCTTCTGAATCTTCTTTCCTTTTACCGGCCACCATATATAATCATGATAAAGAAATGAACCAAAGACAAATAGATAAACAAGAGGTGTCCTGAAAAGCAGCCTCTGGAATATCTTTAGTGGACTAAACCAGAACAAATCACCCACCTTGCTTGCAAGATTGTCTCCTACGGAGAAGGAAAAGTTTACATTTGAGATATCCTCTCCCACAACTTCTATTTCCTGAATTCTTCCTGCACCCAGGCCATCTTCGTGAGCCATACGTATATATGGTATAGTCATAGGGTCAAAGCCCATCATCTTAGCTGAAACAGCATCTATGGCTACACTATCACTGCTTGCAAGGATATAGTCCTTTTCTACAGGTGTCATTGTCCTTGGTCCCGGGCCACTTCCACATATAGTGCCGTCCATCACAGCAAAGATACCTGTGTGAATCTCTTTCTGGATAGCCAGTAGGTCAACAAGAGTTTCGTGGATAACACAATGGGTATAATGCCTCTTTGTGTTCAAAAGTCCACCAAAAGCGTTTTTCATTGCCCCCGTTGTCGTAGTATATATATGGGTCTTTACTGTGGGCAGATGTATAATATTTTTGCCAATAAAGTATTCAGGTACCTTAATACCTTCAGGATAAACTTTGTCCAGTACCCTCATTCTCGTTTTTGGCTTATAGTCAATCCACTGGATATCCTCGGGGATAAAATTGTATCTTTCCTCTATCTGGTACTTTTTGTAGATAGGGGCAAGTTTATTCATTACCTGCCCCTTGTAAGCATTGGTGACCACTGTATTATTATGGACTGCAGTGATGTCCTTATAACCAGCACTAATTAATGCCCGGATTGTCCCTTCTAGCTGCCATGGAGTAGTATTGGCACTAATATAAGGGAAGTGCCACGATATATTATCCTTTAAAATAGTTGTCTTATCTTTGGGAAGCGCATCTTCAAAATCTGCCGTTCTTACCAGCCGCTGTATGTCCTGGAGCGCAGTTTCCGGAGTAGTTTTTAAGACAGCAACCTTTGATTTATTCATACATAAACTTTTTAATCAGAAATAACGGGCTCAATGAATTGAGCCCCTACAATTACTATTGGGGTTCAATTTATTGAACCCACCTTCTCTTCAAACCCTTTAAAATTATAGCAACGCCAGATAGAAAATTCCTTTATAACTTCACCATTTCTGGTAACTTTAAAAACAGGCTCTTTTTTAATCTCATCAAAAGCAGGGCTTAACTTTTTAATATAGCCGTCTTCTTTCTCTCCTCCTTTAACAAAAATAGCATCCTTTCCAATAAGAGAATCGAAATCTGACCAGTATCGATAAGAATGGCCATGGGGAGTGCTCTGACCTATTGAATAAGTCTCACATTGGCCATCAGTATAAAAAGCCACATAACTTGCTAAAGCATAACCCCTGCATAATATGAATGTATCTTCGGGCATCTCTTTTTTTATCATGCTTACTTTTTCACCCAAATCCTTCATCCAGCCAGAAAGAAACACTGTTAATCTCTTTGGGCCGCCTTTTTTACTCTTTACAATTGATGTAAGAATTTTTGGATAAACAGGTACAGCATGTATAAAAACCGTCATAAAAATTGCAAAAGAGATAATTGCAATCCATAAGGTTCGATAAAACTTTTTTCTCTCCCGCCCAAAAAATAATACTGCAACAGCTATAAGGGCTGTAAGATAACCGTAAGCCACCCAGTGTGGAGCTACACGGTCAAACCAGCTATATATCCCGAACATCAAGAGAATCACTGTGGAAGTAAAGAACAGAAAAAGATGCCTATCATCATTATGTTTAAATCCTCTATATGCGCTATGAATTATGCCTGCCAGGCAACCTATAAATAGAAATGGTGAGAGGATAAAAGATTGACCTCCAAAGTATTCAAGAAAATATTTAAACTTGAGTGAAGCGTCACCAGACATATATCTCATTCCTAAATTATACTTAAATGTTACCCAGCCTCTGGAAGCATTCCAGATGATAACAGGACTGAACACCAGAAGCGACAGGAGAAGTGCTAAATACGGTTCTTTACGCAGTAGCCATTTTCTCTTTTCTTTAGAGAATAATAAAAATAAAAATACTGAAATGGGAATGTAAATAGAGATAAATTTCGTAAGAAACGAAAAACCCAGAGCTAATCCAGAAAGCCACCACCAGTATTGCTTCTGGGAATTTGTCGCTTTATAAACAGAATAAAGAGTAAGCATCCAGAAGATTCCCAGAGGAGCATCTGTACTTGTAATAATAGCTCCTACAGCAAAGATGGGGGCAATATTTACCAGAAGACCCGACCAGAAAGCTACCCTCTCATCCTGAAACATCTCCTTGGCCAAAAGATAAACAAGAATCGTTGTCCCTAAAATTAAAACTATAGGAGCCAATCTTATTGTAAGTACTGTGCTTTTAAACAAAGTAAAAAGAGCTACAATAATCCCGGTCATAGGAGGATGCTCATAATAAGATAAATCAAGATGGCGAGACCATTGCCAGAAATAAACTTCATCAGCAGAGAGAGGCAGGAGCCGAGCATAGATTAAACGAAAGATAGTAAGTACTGCTAATATAGAAATAAATGTAATCCTGTAAGCTTTAATATTCTGGTGTTCACTGCTCATCTTCTCTTGCCTTGTACGCCTGACAATACGATTTTAATAATTCCTCATTCATTTGCCAGCAGATTCGGGGTTTCGTCTGTTTTATTTTATGAGCCGAGCGCGAATCGAACGCGCGACCAACGGCTTAAAAGGCCGCTGCTCTACCTAGCTGAGCTACCGGCTCATCGGCTTCCACTCCGTGAAATCCTCTCAAGTGTCCCGATTGGAAATCGGGGCCCCCAAGCGTCCCGATTAAAATCAGGACTGTTATCCTCTTTCCTTTTTCTTCTCCCCAAAAGGGGGAGGGTCAGAGTGAGGAGGATTCTCTTTGGGTTAGAGATTTACCATTTTTACTTCCACAATTTCCGATATCCCCTCTATCTCTTTTAAAACCTCTTTTGAAACATCACAATCTACATTGATGATAGTTAGTGCTTTTCCACCAACTATTTTTCTCCCCACTTGCATTGCCGCTATATTAATCTTTCTATTTCCTAAAATCGTTCCTATTTTACCAATTACTCCCGGCTTGTCCAGATTTGAACAGAGTAACATATACCCTTCAGGAATAACGTCCAAATCAAACTCGCCAATCCTTACCAGACGAGGTTCCTTCTTCCCCAAAAGAGTCCCGGCAACTATATTCTCCCCTTTTTCTGTCATTGTCTGGACTACTATTAAGTTGGCAAAATCTTCCACTTTGCTCACTTTAGACTCGGTAACTTTAATCCCTCTCTCCTCGGCAATTAAAGGAGCGTTGATAAAATTGACTTCCCTTTCCAAAACTGGCTCCAGAAGCCCCTTAAGCAGGGCAAGGGTTAAAGGCTCAATCTCGTGACGGAGAATCTCTCCTGAGTATTGGACTCCAATCTGAGTAAACCCTCCCTCACTTATCTGTGCCTGTAACCTTCCTAATTTCTCGCAAAGGTCAATATAGGGACCTAAAGTTTTCATTTTCTCAGAATCTAATTCTGGCATATTGACTGCATTGCGAACAATGCCTTTCTTAAGGAAATCTAAAACTTGCAGAGCAATATCTCTTGCCACATTAATCTGAGCCTCTTCGGTTGAAGCTCCTAAATGCGGTGTAACAATTATATTCTCTAAACCCAGAACGGGACTGTCAAAAGGTGGTTCCTTCTCAAAAACATCGAGAGCTGCCCCACCAACCTTACCTGACTTCACTGCTTCTGCTAAGGCAGCTTCATCTATGATTCCCCCACGAGCACAATTTATAATCCTCACTCCTTCTTTCATCTGATTGATAGTTTCTTTATTAATTATGTGTTTAGTTTCAGAAGTTGACGGAATATGAATTGTTATGTAGTCTGCCTGTTTAATAAGTTCCGGAAAACTGACCAATTTAACGCCAATCTCTCGCGCATGGGCCTTAGAAATATAGGGGTCATAAGCTATTATCTCCATCCCGAAAGACTGTGCCCTTTTTGCAACTTCACCTCCGATTCTGCCCAGGCCGATTATACCCAGGGTCTTTTTGAAAATTTCGGTTCCTAAGAATTTTTTCTTTTCCCACTGCTTACTCTTCAGGGATATGTTAGCCTGGGGAATACAGCGGGATAATGCTAAGAGCATGCTCATTGTATGTTCTGCTGCAGAAATGGTATTTCCACCGGGCGTATTCATTACCAGGATGCCCCTTTTACTTGCCGCCTCAACATCGATATTGTCCACTCCCACTCCTGCTCTTCCAATGACTTTTAAATTCTTTGCTGCGTCAATTACCTCTTTTGTCACCTTAGTTGTACTGCGCACAAGAAGAGCATCGTACTCGCCAATGTGCTTTAGCAACTCCTGCAATTCCAGTTTGAGTTTCACATCAACTGTTATATCGGGGCTTTTCCTCAATAACTCTATACCTTCTTCCGCTAATTTGTCACTAACCAATACCTTCACGGAAACCTCCTTTTGAACGCAGACTAAAGTCTGCTACTCCTTATTTCAGGAATTCTTTCTCTGCCGCAGCTATGCCTTTCCCTACCTCGAATTTATATCCTAATTTACTCAATGCTATTTCCAGAGCGGAAAGCCCGATGATTACATCAAATCTATCCATATAACCCAGATGGGCTATGCGGAAAATCTTACCTTTATATTCTCTTTGACCACCAGCAATTCCCACTCCATACTCGTCACGCATCATTTTAACCAGCCGCACCCCATCAACTCCTTCCGGAACTTTGACTGCTGTAACCACGTTACAGGGAGCCTCTGCGAAGAGCTCCAGACCCATTGCCTCCACTCCCTTTCTTGTAGCAGAAGCCATTATTGCATGGCGCCGTAAGATTTGCTCCAGCCCTTCCTCTTTTATCATTCTCAAAGCTTCCTGCAATCCCAACAACAAGCCTACTGCCGAAGTATAGGGCGTCTGTTTTTTCTCGTCGAGAAACTTCTTATATGCCTTAAAGTCCCAGTAAAACTTCGGCAATTTAGAATTTTCTACAAGTTTCCATGCCTTCTGGCTGATACTGACAAAAGCCAATCCTGGAGGGAGCATCAGTCCTTTCTGAGAGCCACCAGCTACCACATCTACATTCCACTCATCGGTGTTCAGCTCCTGTCCCCCTAACCCGCTCACCGCATCGACCACCAGGACAGCCTCAGTTTCTGCCACTATCTTACCAATTGTCTGGATATCGTTAACCACACCGGTTGAGGTCTCTGTGCTTTGTGTAAATACAGCTTTAATCCCCGGTATCTCCTTTAGTTTCTTCTCCACATCCTTGGGCTTAGCTACTCTACCCCAGGGATATTCAATAACTTCTGGTTCAACTCCAAATAACTTAGTAATATCTACCCATCTTCTACCAAATGCACCAGTGTTAACAATTAGAACTTTGTCTTGCGGAGAGAGGAGGTTGACCACGCAGGCCTCCATCGCCCCGGTTCCCGAAGCTGCAAAAATGAAAAGGTCATTTTTTGTTTGAAATACGTATTTCAGCCCTTCTATGTCTTCAGAAAGAACCTGACCGCACTCCGGAGTGCGGTGATGGATAATTGGCTGAGCTGATGCTAAAAGTACTCTTTCCGGAACAGGAGTAGGACCTGGCGTTAAAAGATACTTTTTCATTTTCTTCTCCCTAGATAAAAATCAAGAACTAAGAACTTAAACTAAGATCACCCAAAAGCAAATACTTTTTTGCCCCGCTGGAAATATCCCCCAGAGCACAACAAAATTTCTAAAGAGGCAAATCTTAGTTCTCGATTCCTAGTTCTCTCTTTTGTTTTCCCATTCTGTTTTTTCTTTTGCTTGTAGTCCTGGCAACCTTTGACCCAATGGTAGACGGCCCAATCTCTTCCGTCTGGTTATCTTTGCTTTTCTCTTTTCCCGGGCAACTAAAGCTATCCTAAATACTTCATCTACATTCTTAACTGGTATGAACTTCATTTTATTCTTGATCTCTTTGGGAATCTCTTTCAGGTTCCTCTCATTTTCCCGGGGAAAGATAACTGTCTTTATTCCCGACCTATGAGCTGCCAGCATCTTCTCTTTAAATCCACCTACGGATAAAATCCGCCCTCTTAGAGTTATCTCTCCAGTCATAGCCACATCTTTCTTAACCGGCCTATTGGTTAATGCTGAAGTTAAAGCAACTGCCATAGTAATCCCTGCCGATGGACCGTCCTTAGGAATCGCACCCTCGGGGACGTGAATGTGAATTTCTATATCCTTGTAAAAATCCGAGGGTAAACCTAACTTACCAGCATTAGACCTAACATAAGAAAGCGCTGCCTGAGCAGATTCCCTCATCACCTCCCCCAGTTTCCCGGTAAGGGTGAGATTACCTTTACCTTTCATAATTGAAACTTCAATAGAAAGAATATCTCCCCCCACTTCTGTCCAGGCAAGTCCAGTGGCTACGCCCACTTCATTCTGTCCCGGTTTCTCCCTGTGGTACTTGGGAATGCCCAAATAACGGTGAAGGTTTTTTGCAGTAATTTTTATATCTTTTCTGCCCTTCACTGAGGCTAACTCTTTGGCTACCTTACGACAGACATTTGCTATCTCTCTTTCCAGGTTTCTTACTCCCGCCTCCAGGGTGTAATCGCGGATTATCAAATTTAAGGCTCGTTCCGATATAACTAATTTGTCCGAACTTAACCCATTTTCCCTGACCTGTTTCGGCACGAGAAATTTTTGGGCAATCTTAATCTTCTCTTCTTTCGTATACCCGGGGAACTTAATAACCTCCATTCGATCAGCTAAAGAAGGCGGAACTGTGTACAGAGTATTAGCAGTGGTAATAAACATTACATCGGATAAATCAAATTCCACCTCTAAATAGTGATCGGAAAAAGTGTTGTTCTGTTCGGGATCGAGAACTTCTAAAAGAGCCGCTGCTGGATCGCCTCTAAAATCCTGACCCATCTTATCCACTTCATCGAGTAGAAATACAGGGTTTCTCGATTTTATCTTACTTAGTGACTGAATTATCCTCCCGGGCAGAGCACCAATATATGTCCTGCGGTGGCCACGAATCTCAGCCTCATCGCGTATCCCTCCCAATGACATACGAATGAACTTGCGACCCAAAGCACGGGCAATCGAACGGCCTAGAGAAGTCTTACCCGTACCTGGCGGACCGACAAAACAGATAATTGGTCCCTTCAACTTTTTTGTTAACTTACAAACAGCTAAATATTCCACTATCCTTTCCTTGGCTTTATCCAAACCATAATGGTCTTCGTCCAAAATCTTCTCAGCTCTTTTAAGATCCAGATGGTCTTTGGTACTGATAGCCCAGGGTACTCCAATTATCCAGTCCAGATAGGTCCTAATTACCGTGGCCTCTGGAGAGAAAGGCATCATTTTCTCCAGACGAGAAATTTCTTTCTCTGCCTGTTTTGCTACCTCTGGAGGTGCCTTAGATTTTCTGACTTTCTCTCTCAGTTCACTTACTTCTTTTTGGTAGTCATCTGTTTCTTTCAGTTCTTTTTTAATTGCCTTAATCTGTTCATGCAGGTAGTATTCCTTCTGTGTCTTTTCAATCTGGTCACGCACCCGCACCTGAATCTTCTTCTCGATAGAGAGAATATCATTCTCAGCGGTCAAAATTTTGGCTAACTCTGTAAGCCTCTTTTTAGTATCCCATGTTTCCAGAATAAGCTGCTCCTGAAGTATTTTAATCGAGATATGAGATGCAATAATATCGGCTAAACGGCTGGGATCGTCGATGTTTGAAACTGACATTATAGTCTCTATGGGAATACGGCGATTCAATTTCACATATTTCTCAAATAAGGCTATCGCATTACGCATCAGAGCCTCAAGTTCCTGGTTGGGAGTATATGTTTCTAAAAGCCTCTCAATCCTCACCTGAATAAATCCCTGTTGAGGAATAAAGTCTGCAATCTTTGCTCTCTCTAACCCCTCGACGAGGATTTTAATCGTACCATCGGGCATCTTTAAAAGCTGGAGAATCTCTGCCACTACCCCTACGGAATGGACGTCTTCCCTTCCCGGGTTTTCAGTTTGAATCTTTTTCTGAGTCACAAGGAAAATTAAGCGGTCTCGGGCCATCGCTTCTTCTAAAGCCTTGATCGATTTAGACCGTCCTACTGCTAACGGAAGAACCATATAAGGGAAGATTACCACGTCTCTTACTGGCAGAAGGGGTAAGACATCAGGTATGACAATCGATTTCTTAGGCCTTTCTGGTGTAATCAATTCAGCCTCCCTTTTTGTACTATTTTCTTTTGTACTAACACTGGCTCCTTCTCTTTATTTGTGACGCTCCCCGACGCAAGCATCGGGGCTTCTGCTTAGTTTACTAAGCATTCTTTTTCCTGCTTCAATGTCGAAGCCAACGCTTCAACTCCACAGGCGTTACTTCCCGTCCGTCCAACGGTGGTTAAACCTATCTTTAAAATGTTATTAGAAGCATTTAAATCCCTGTCTGTAGAAATACCACAATTAGAACAATTAAAAACTCTCTTATTTAACGGCATATCCTGAACATATCCGCAACTACTACAGGTTTTACTTGTTGGTTCAAGTCTTCCTATTTGAATGGAATACTTACCGTTCCACAAAGACTTGTAATCAAGCTGCCTTTTAAATTCGTGCCAAGATATATCTGCAATAGACTTAGCAAGATGATGATTTTTCATCATTCCTTTTATGTTTAAATCTTCCAAAACAAACCCAGAATACTTGGCTATCATATTCGAGGTTATTTTATGAATAAAATCTAACCTTGCATTCCTAATTTCACGATGAATCTTTTGAACTTTCTTTCGCTGTTTATATCTATTTTTACCTCCCTTCTTCTTTCTACTTAACTTTTTTTGCTCCTTTTTTAATCTATCTTCTGATTTCATTAAATGTTTTGGATTTTCAATTATTGTTCCATCAGATAGTGTAGCAAATGATTTTAATCCAACGTCTATTCCCACGATATTGTCATCTTTTTTTTCTTTATCAGGAATTTCCACCTCACAAGTTACAGAACAATACCATTGGTCTCCATCTTGGGTAATTGTTATATGTTCTGGTTCTCCTTGAAGCGGTCTATGTTTTATCCATTTAACTTCACCTATTTTTGGAATAAATACAAATCCTTTCCCCAATCTCCATTTTTGTGGAACTGTGAAACTATCGTTTTCTCTGTGTTTCTTCTTAAACTTTGGGAAACCTTTCCCGTTTTTAAAACAATCTTTCAATGATCTATCTAATTGTCTTGCGACCATTTGTAAAGATTGAGAGAAAGAAAGATTAAGGAAATCATATTCTTTTTTTATCTTCGGAATAGAAACAACCATTTCATGAGCAAACTTAAACTTACCCGTTCGTTTATAGTATTCAATATTATCCATCAAAAGATAATTCCATAGAAAACGGGCACTACCTCCGTGTTGTAATAGCAATTGCTTTTGTTCTTCTGTTGGGCAAAGTCTATATTTGAAACCCTTTAATATTTTCATTTTCCCTTAATACTACGTATTTTTGTGCCAATTCATCCAGCCCCTGATGCAGGGGCGGGATTCATCCCCGATGCAAGCATCGGGGTTTTCCCTGGCCGTGGCCCGTGCCACGGCACGGGCAGGCTTGGCACGTTTTTCATAACCAGCTTCAGTCAATGCAGTGGCATCGACAATAGCGAAAGGAACGTCTAACAAGCGAGCCAAAGTCTGGGCCAAAAGTGTCTTTCCCGTCCCTGTGGGACCAATCAATAGAATATTCGATTTCTGCAATTCTACTTCATCAGAAACTCTTTGTCGAGAAACCGGGAAAAGAGAATCTAGGCCCACCCTTTGATAATGATTATATACGGCAACCGCCAGTAACTTCTTAGCCCTCTCCTGCCCGATAACATATTCATCCAGTATAGCCTTAATTTCATATGGCTTGGGTAGAACTTTCCTGGTTTTCTTTTCTTCCTCTATAGCGATTTTGTTCAATAAATTGTAAGAGAGCCGAATACATTCATCACAAATATAGACTCCATGACCACCAATGAGTTTTTTCACTTCATTCTTATTTTTGCCACAGAAAACGCAGCTTAAAGATTCTTTTCTATCAATAAGTTCAACCATAATTAAACCCTTTTCGGGCGACCACTGAGTGTCGCCCCTACACTACCAAAACCATTATGGGTAGTGTAGCCCTTTATGGGCGTAACCTTTACGGGGACAAGCCTTTGGGCGACCATAAAGGTCGCCCCTACGCGACCAAGCAATGAACAAACTATCTTTTAAATTTATAATATTCAAACCAAATTCCGAGCATCTCTTTTATTTTCTCTGCTCAATTACTGCGTCAACTAAGCCATAGGCTTTTGCCTCTTCGGCCTCCATAAAGAAATCGCGGTCTGTGTCCTTCTCTATCTTCGCCAGAGGTTGACCCGTATGTTTTGCCAGGAGCTCATTCATCTTGGCTTTCATACGCATAATTTCCTTAGCTTGAATGCCGATATCAGTTGCTTGACCCTGCACTCCTCCCAGAGGTTGATGTATCATTATGCGGGAATTGGGCAGGGCAAATCGCTTCTTCTTTGCCCCGGATGCGAGAAGAAGCGCTCCCATACTGGCTGCCTGACCCATACATATCGAAGAGATACTTGGTTTAACATATTGCATCGTATCATAAACCGCAAGACCAGCAGTTACTATTCCTCCTGGACAGTTAATGTATAAGGAAATGTCTTTATCGGGATCTTCTGCCTCCAAAAACAGCAATTCAGCGATAATCACATTAGCGACTTCATCCGTTAAAGGTGTACCCAAAAATACAATCCTATCCCTCAAAAGACGGGAATAAATATCAAAGGCTCTCTCTCCTCTCTGTGACTGCTCAACCACCATGGGAATCAACTGTCCGAAAGTTTTTAACTTCATACATTACCCCCTCATCCTAACCCTCTCCCCCAAGGGGAGAGGGGAATTTTTTGTATCTATTTCCTCTTCTCTTTTATAATTTTAGCATTTTCTGTTAAAAAGTCAAATACTTTATTCTCTCTCATTCTGCTTGTGATTTGGTCTATGTTCTCATAAAAGTATCTCTTTATTTCTTCTTCTTTTTCTTTAGTTGATTTTATTGTCTCCTCTATTTCTTTCTCTATTTCCTTAGAATCGACCTGGATATTCTCTTTCTCAGCTATCCTGGCAAAAATTAAAGTGCTGCGGACTTGTTTTTCTGCAAGGTTACGATATTTCTTCCGCAGGACTTCCTCATCCGCCCCAATATCTTTCGAAGCAAGCCCGCGACTCTGAAGGTAAGTCTTCATCTTTGAAATCAAATAATCGAGTTGTTTCTCAACTAGAGAATTAGGAACCACCACAGGGTTATTCTCAATTAGCCTGTCAATAATCTGTTCTCTCATTGCCTCTCTTGTTTTATGCTCCTCTAGCCTAATCAAATTTTCCCTCAATTTCTCTTTCAATTCTCTCAAAGATTTAGCTCCTAATCCCTGAGCAAAAGCATCGTCAATTTCTGGTAATTGCATTTTTTTAATCTCTTTAACCTTTACTTTAAAGAGAACTTTATGCCCCGCCAACTTCTTATTAAAATAATTATCCGGAAAATTCACCTCAACATTTTTCTCTCCGCCTCTTTCCATGCCAATCAATCCTTCAGAAAACTCCCGGAGAAAAATAGGATTTTCAATGCTTATCAACTGATTTTCTCCTCGAAGCCCATTCAAGGGTTTACCGTTACCGAATCCTTGATAATCGATTACTACATAACTTTTTCTGTCCACCACGTTATCCCCGGAGACCACAATCTGTCCATTCCTTTTCTGCAGTTCCTTCAGACTTTCCCCTACTTCATAATCACCCGTGACCTTTATCTCTTTTTTTATCTTAAGTTTCTTATAATTCCGTGGCTCAAAACGAGGTATCACTTCAACCGTTGCCTGAAAAGATATTGGTTCTCGCTTAGCAAAATCGAATTTAAGGTCAGAAATCTCTGCCGGAGCAATAGGGTCAATTCCTTTCTCTTTTACCACCTGAGATAATGCGTCTGGGACGAGCGATTCTAAAACAGTTTCCTGACAACGAGACTTAAATTTCTCCCTCAAAAAAGCAGGCGGCGCCTTTCCTCTACGGAAACCGGGTATAACAGCTTCCTTTTGAATCTCGTTGTATGTCAATTCTATTTCCTTTTCTATTTCTACTTGAGGAATCTCGATTTTGAAAACAAGCTCACATTCGCTTTTCTTGGACATTTCTACCTTTAAATTTTCCATAGCCATTTTAACCCTTTCCTGGTGCCGCGGGAGAGATTCGAACTCTCAACTCCATATAATTGGAGACTAGGTCCTAAGCCTAGCGTGTTTGCCAATTTCACCACCGCGGCAAGTGGGCCATGGAGGAATCGAACCTCCAACCTCCTGCTTAAGAGGCAGTTGCTCTACCTGTTGAGCTAATGGCCCAAAAAAAGATATTCCCTTCGGGAATACTTCCATAGGGGTTTCACCCCTCTGGCGTTCGACAAATGTCCACTGGACATTTGTCTCTCTGTCCTCCGGGGCGCTCACCGTCTCGCGTCCGTCGCTAACACGGAGCTCCTTA
Organism: bacterium; assembly: GCA_035530055.1. Classification (NCBI taxonomy): domain Bacteria; species bacterium. The sequence goes on from DATKVN010000031.1 coordinate 17,943, forward strand.
TTCGTCGCTCCAGCGACCCCTTGGGGGAAATCAGATTATTTCCCCCAAACCCCCTAATCCGCATCCCAATTTTTAATCGGGATGCTTCAAAGATATATTCAAAATTGCCTTGGCTTATCTGGCACGCCCGGTGCGATTCGAACGCACGACCTGCGGATTCGAAGTCCGACGCTCTATCCAGCTGAGCTACGGGCGCAAAATTGCTTCGTATTTTTTTCCCTCTCCCCAAAGAGGCTGTGTCGTAACCCTGATTTTGGTAGTCGCAGGCTTTAGCCTGCGCAATTTCCCCGTCGAGAACGCAACCTGAAGGTTGCGGCTACCAAACAAAAAATCTAATTATGACACAGCCTCAAAGGGGAGAGGGTTAGGGTGAGGGGACTGTTATCAATTGTCGTCTTATTTATATCACATTTAAATTTCTTTGTCAACCCAGATAAAAAACCGCCACATTTATAGGATGGGCGGTTAATTACCATTTTTGAATTATTTTTAAGAATCTATTTCTTTCTTAAAATATGATAGAAACAGAATATCAAAAGAAGAAATATGACCGACCAAGAAAATATCAGAAAAAACCAACCCGAACCTGTCATTTTTCTTTCCTAATTAATATTTTTCTTTTCTTCCATGCATATGCTACAGACATTGCTAATACTATAAATATTATTAGTATCAAACCTCTTATGAACAAAACGTATGGATACTGCTCTGAAGTAACATTCTTCATTGCTATCATGGGCAATCCTTCCTTAACTATCCAGAACCCGAGGATAAAAAGCAAAAATAGGGGAGTAATATACTTAATGATAAACTTATAAAATTTGGGAATAACAATATCTGCTCCGTGATGAATCTCTTTCCAGGCGCGGTCGATACCAAAAATCCAGGCAAACACTATCGTCTCAACAGTAGCAAATAGCACCAGGCAAAATGTCCCTCCCCAAAAATCGAGTTCGTTCAACACTCCTTTTCCCAGGAAAAAAATAGCTGGTTGGCAGAGAATAAATGTAACTACTCCGAATATAGTTGCTGATTTCTTCCTGGTTATATCGAACTCATCTTCCAAAAAGCTTATCACCGGCTGGGCTAAAGAAACGCTGGAGGTGACACCAGCCAAAAAGAGAAGTGTAAACCACAGAAAAGCAAAGATTGCGCCCAGGGGAATCCTCTGAAAAATCAGGGGCATAGTAACGAAGCCTAAATTGAAGGCTCCACTTTGAGCAATATTTACAATCTCCCGAGGACCAAAAAATACAAACGCTGCCGGAATAACGATGCTTGCACCCAAAATGACTTCAGCAAATTCATTTGTTGCTGCCGCAGTTAATCCGGAAAGAGCAACATCATCGCGTTTAGTCAAATAACTCGCATAAGTAAGAATTACGCCAATTCCCACACTGAGAGTGAAGAATATCTGACCACTAGCAGCAAGCCAGACCTTGGCGCTCTTTAAAGCGGCAAAATTTGGATTCCACAGAAATCCCAATCCATTACGTAAGTTCCAGTCTGGTTTTAATAAATTTGGTATTCCTAAACTTAATACACGAACAGCGAGGATAATTCCGCAAATTAGGAGTATGGGCATTGCCCAGTTACACAATTTCTCTATCCCTCTACGAATGCCATAGTAAATTACAAACACGTTTAATGAAAATGTGATTATGAAAAATAGGTATGCCCAGCCAATACCATGGAAATACTCATTCGTCTGTAACCCCTGGTAACCTTGTAGAAACGATTGCATTGCTGGCTGTGATGTAGCCTGCGCGTATCGCCCGGTGATAGAAAAAAACGCATAGCCCAATAACCACGACTCAACATAGGTATAATACATGAAAATGAGAACAGGGCCAAAAATGCCAATTACACCAAAATATTTAATGAAACGGTTTTTCTGCCACATCGAATGGAAAATACCCGGGGCTGTGCCATGGCCAAATCCTCCACCGAATCTGCCAGCAGTCCACTCTATCCACATTAAAGGAATCCCCAGGAGGAGAAAAGAGATAAAGTATGGTATCATAAATGCGCCACCGCCGTTCTGTACTGCCTGGACGGGAAAACGTAAAAAATTTCCCAGCCCGACTGCTGACCCGGCAACTGCAAGAATAATCCCAGTTCTGGTTTTCCAGGTTTCGCGTAATTTATTAATCTTCGCCATTTTTACCTTTTGCTTATGCAGGCTCTACGTGGATGAGCACTTTAAAATTAGGCAGTTGTCTCTTTATATCTTTCTCCAGATGGTCGCATACCCGATGAGCCTGCTCAACACTAATTTTACTCGCCAGGACAAGATGGAGATAAACCTGTTCTTCATTGCCTCTTCTCACTATAGATAAATCATGAAAATTTACAAATTTCTGGTAATGCTGTTGTAAAATCCTGGTGATAATTTCCAGCTTTCTATTCTTTTCCTCTTTACCTTCAATTCCTGGGTTTATATGAATCATGATATTACCAATATTTTTCAACTTCTGGAGTAGCAATTCCTCAATTTTATTGGAAATCCCATGTCCTTCTTCTATAGATAGGTCGGCGTCAATTTGAACACTCAGATCAATTGAATTTCTCCAACCCATGCGCCGTGTTTTGACATCATCAATTTCTCTTATTCCTTCTATACTTAACGTCACTTTTTTAATTTCCTCGATAAAATCTTCCGGAAGGGAAGTGTCCATCAGCTCTCTCAAAGAGGGCCGAAAAATGTCTATTCCCATCTTAAGAATGAACAGGGCAACAATGAAGCCAGCCAGAGGATCGAGGAAAATGTAACCAAGTCTGGCACCTGCTATCCCTACAAGAGCTGCTACAGAAGAAATCGCGTCAGCACGGTGGTCACGAGCCATGGCCAGAATAGCCAAATTGTCGAATTTTTTGCCTATATAATGAGCGTGTCTGAACATCAATTCTTTGACCGAAATGGAAATTAAAGCAGCCCATAGAGGCAAAAGCCCCGGTACAATTCTAATCTTCAAAAAGACGGTACTTAGTGCGCGATAGCAAAGCACAATGGATATTCCAAACAATATAAAACCAATAGAAAGTGCTCCTATTGATTCAGCCTTCCCATGTCCATAAGGGTGTTCCTTATCGACAGGCTTTTCGGAAATTTTCACACTGGTCAAAGCTAAAATGCTGGCAAAGATATCGGACAGAGAATGGAAGCCATCGGAAAGCATCGCCTGGCTTCTTCCCCAAATTCCGGCAAATATCTTAAATATGGTTAAGAAGAAATTTACCAAAATACCTATCCAGCTTACTCCTTTACTTTTTCTGAATCTTTCCTCTAATGAATACATCATTATCGCTTTCCTCTAAAAAGTTGTGAGTAGTGTAGCCCTTTATGGGCGTAATTTTTA